>NZ_FYBO01000014.1:0-73606 GCF_900186135.1 Listeria sp. ILCC792 | reverse complement strand
ACGCATTACAAGTCACCACACAAAAAGGCATCAAAGGATTGGACAAGGTCGGACAAACGGCAACCGCCATGAAAGGCTCTTTAAACTTGCCACCACGAAAAAATCTAGCCTTAGCTGGCATGGGAGGTATCCCGAATCAAGCGCCTTCCAAAATCGCCCAAGGGACCGAGAATCTGAAAGATGTGCTTCGGAAGTTTGATGTAAATTTGGGTGGCGGAGGCAAACGGGCTGATGGTATAATGGAAAAAGCCAGTGGGGCTGAAAATAGTTTTGGTGAATTAATGAGCCCAGAGGAAGCGGCTAGATATGACCAATATTGGGGAAGAAAAGCACCTCAAGTAGGAACTCCCAATTCTAGTTATTATCATTACAGAGAGTACAATGGGACTATTGAAAAATCAAAAGTAATTTATGATGAGTTTGGTAGACAAAGTATTCGAGTTGATTTTAGTGATCATGGAATGCCTCTAGAACATAGCGTTCCTCATATACATGAATATTTGTATGGTCCAGGGTTATCACCAGAAAAAGGGATGAAATTTGATTATAATTATTAACAGAAAGAGGTTTTTTAATGATTAAGTGGTATGAAGGAACAATTTTGGAAAAAGAGTATCCAAATTTTTTAACAACAAACATTACAGGTATTAGAAGCATCAATTATTATATAGATTACAATGAATTCTACGATGAAATTTCTTATGTTGAAATCAAATTCACTTTTGAATATGAACAAAAAGAAAAAATACTAACCATTTTATTTAAAGATATTGCAAGCTTATCCATAGAAAATTTTGGAGAATCATATAATCAATTGTCAGGGTTTAAAATTTCAAAGGTAGAATCTAGTTTTGAAACACAGCGAAAATATTATTTAGATGACTATGAAGATGATTCAATTCATTTTTATTTTAAAGAATTAGAAATTATATCTGCAAGTTAAATAAAAAATAAAAAGGCACTCTACTACTCGACGGGAATCGAGAAAATAGAGCCTTGACTAGTAAGCACAATCTCACTAATCAAGTTTCTAGTAGCTAACATAAGCTAGCTGTATTTATTGTACAGAGATTTAAGATTGAAAAAGAAGCGATTGAACTTTGTCGTTTCTTTTTTTATTTTCTAGCCCAAAGAAAGCCAGTGGGGCTGGCGGATTCAATATTAATGAAATTCGACCAAAATTAAAAACAGATTCCGATACTGCATTTTTCTGGTCTGGTAGAACAGATGGTGTTGGAGGAGCTGACATAGCGGCAAGTGTAGCAAAGGGTAAAGGGGGTACGACTTTAGAATCAACAATAGAGAATAAAAATATTAAAATGCCAGAATGGGATTTTAACAATGGAAGCTTGGGATTTGGCTTCAGGTGCTTATGCAGAACAAGTTTCTGGTCAAGTTCGTGCAGTAGTTGGTTCAGAGTTGAGACCTGGTAATATATGGGAGAATGTGGAGTTACCTCGATTAAAAAGTAATCCTAAAGTTACCAAAATTACTACAATTGACCCTAAAACAGGAATTGAAAAAATCATTTTTGAAAGGAAGTAAATTAAATGAAAATTACAGGTAGTAGCTCACACGTAAAATTTGATTTAGAAAATGGATATGCAGTAAAGGCAGATGGAGAAATATTAGTAGGAGGAAAATTTGTAGCTTTTAAAGATTCAATGAAGAATTGGGAGTTACCACATGAAAATGAAAAACTTTCAGAAAAAGAAATCCAAGAAATTATTCAGCAAGTAAAAGAGAATACGAATGAAAACACTGTACAAATCTCATTCGAATAATAAGTAGTATAGTGAATTTGAAAATGGTATTCATGTTGCTCATGAATAAAGTAAACCGAATATTTCTTAGGTGTACAATGATTTTAATTAGAATATAGTAAAGGTATTGTAACGGTATTAGTGAAGCACCAATCACTGATACCGTTTTCTGATTTTGTCCCCTCTCTCAGCAGGTATAACTTTAAGTGTAGCTTGCGGCAGTCTTGATTACGGGGAAAGACTAGGTGACTGGCCGCGAAGCAGTTATAAATTATATCTATTTTGCTAGAGAATATAGAAGAAATTTAGGAAATATAAAGTTATTAAAATACTATTACCGTTTAGCCGTGCGTAATACGTTCTTACAAAGAAAGAGGCTAGGACAGATCCTAGCCTCTAAAATTAATTGTTCTATAATTCATTTTCGCAGAAACACATTCTAAAACAACCGCGCATTCTTCAACATTTCCTGCTTGTCTTTATAGGCTTTTTGAATGCTTTCTTTTCCAGAAACTTCGGAGACGCCAACGTTCCACCAGCCTAAATAGCCGTCGGACATGGTTTTTGGGAGGACTTTCATTTCGATGAGCGTTGTACGTGTTTGCTTTTTCGCATCTAAGAGCGCTTGCGTAAGCTCTTTTTTGTTGTTCACCCGATATATTTTTGCCCCGTAGCCTTCTGCAATTTTTGCATAGTCGACATTCAAAATCCGGTCATTTTCATCCCGAAATTCGCAGTAAAAGCTTTTGCTCCCGTTTGCCATTTGTAGGTTGTTGATACAGCCGAAACCAGAATTGTCGAACAGCATAATGTTGAGCTTATGACCGTACTGGAGAGATGTTAGAAGCTCTGAGTGAAGCATGTTGAAGCTGCCATCTCCCACCATGGCGTAAACTTCTTTCTCCGGCGCTGCGATTTTCGCCCCAAGCGCCCCATTAATCTCGTAGCCCATGCACGAGTAGCCGTATTCAAGGTGATACGTTTCTGGCACTTCTGTGTTCCACAAACGGTGCAAATCGCCAGGCAGCGAACCAGCCGAAGTGAGCGCAATGCTGTTTGCATCTACCACCTCATTAATCGTGAGCAGTGCTTCTGTTTGGGTAAATTCTGTGTTCAAAGCATCGGCATATTCGTTTAATGTTGCGGTCGCAAATTGATTTTTGATTTCGGGTTCAAAATTCTCACGCGTAAACTTCACATTTGCCAGACGTTCACGCTCTTTGTCCCACTCTTCTTGTAAAATTTGCAGTTCATCCCCGTAAGACGTGAGATAACCTTCTAGGCGCGGCTGTAGCGTGGTAAGCGCCGTTTTAGCATCCCCTACCACTTGAAACGCATCAAATTTATACGCTTGTTGCCGACTCACATTAATATTCAAAAATTTCGTTTGCGCTTGAAAGGCTGTTTTTGAACTGGTGATAAAATCCGTGTAGCGCGTGCCAACGCCAATGACGAGGTCGGCCGACTGCACGATTTTATTTGCCGCAAGCGTGCCTAGAATGCCGCTGCCACCCAAATTGTTCGCAAATGTACTTTCTACCGTCGATTTCCCGGCGTGCGTTTCCACTAGTGGAATGTTATGCCGCTCTGAAAGCGCGATTAATGCCTCGCGTGCGCCAGAATAGCGCGCCCCACCGCCCACAATGATGACCGGACGCTCACTCGCTGTAATTAAATCCGCCGCACCAATTAATTCGCGTTCAGCCGGTATTCTGCGATTCATGTGGTGAATTCGCTTTTTGAAAAATTCAACCGGATAATCATACGCTTCCCCTTCCGTATCTTGCGCAATACAAATTGTTGCGGGGCCTGCGGTTTCAGGGTCGGTCATCACTTCAAATGCGCGGATAAGCGCGCTCATGATTTGTTCTGGGCGCTCAATTCGATCCCAGTAGCGCGAAACCGGGCGGAGCGCATCATTTGTTGTCACATCGGCACTGTACGCATGTTCAAGTTGCTGTAACACAGGATCAGGCTGGCGTGTGGCAAATGTATCCGCCGGCAAGAAGAGCACCGGAATATTGTTCGCAAGTGCTGTTCCAGCCGCCGTCACGAAATTGGCGCTCCCTGGGCCAGCTGATGCAGTACAGGCGAAAATTTTCTTACGGTTGTTCTGTTTCGCAAAACCAATCGCGGCGTGCGCCATGCCTTGCTCGTTTTTCCCCTGATAAATCTTTAAATGTCCCTGGTGCTCTTCAAGCGCTTGGCCGATGCCGACCACATTTCCGTGACCAAAAATCGCGAAAATGCCTTCCACAAATGGCGTCACTTCGCCGTCAATTTCAATATATTGCTCATTCAAAAACTTCACTAATGCTTGTGCCGTCGTCAACCGAATTTTTTCATTTGGCATAAGGCGCACCTCCAGTTTTACTATTTTTGCGCTTCAATCAGCGCTTCAATTTCATGCGAAGTCGGCATCGCATCTGAAGAACTATGCTTACTAATTACAATCGAGGCCGATGCACTCCCGTATTTTAGTGCCGTTTCCACCCCTTTATTTGTGAATAAAGCATAGAGAAAAGCAGATGCATACGAGTCGCCCGCTCCAAATGTTTTCAAGACGTTCGTTTTGTACACCCCAGCTCGGAAAACCTCGCCTGCCTTCGTATATGCGTTTGAACCACTTGCGCCGTGTTTAATCACAACAAGCTTCGCATGGTGGGAAAATAGGTGCTTCGTCGTCACCTCATTCGCACCGCCTGAACGCCCTTCCATCACATCATATTCATCGCGCGTTCCAATGACAATATCAGCCTGTTCGGCAACAAGCGAATAATAAATCGCGGTTTCTTCTTCCGAAACCCACGTGTACGGGCGGTAATCTAGTTCAAACGCGACAAGGCAATCGTTTTTTCGTGCAAGCTGAATCGCTTTTAAAATAGCCTCACGAGATGGACTTTTGGCGAGTGCCGTTCCAGATACGAGCAAAAGGCGTGCCGAGCTTAAATATGCTTCATCGATTTCGTTTGGCTGCAAATATAAATCCGCCACATTATCGCGGTACATTAAAATACTACATTCGTCGGGGCTTTTGATTTCCGTGAAGGCAAGCCCAACTTTATGCCCTTCCGTATCCACGACCATGCCGTCCGTATTTACACCAACTTGTTTCATATAGCCTTCAATAAAACGACCATGTTGGTCATCTGGAATTTTCCCAATGAATCCAGCACAGAGGCCCAATTTGGAAGCACCAATGGCAATATTTGCAGGACTTCCACCTACATATTTAGAAAAAGTCATCGTTTCTTCCATCGGGCGATTATACTCCACCGCATTTAAGTCAATGCATGCGCGGCCAATGGCGATAATATCAAATTTTCGTTCTTTATGTGTATTTAAATCCATTTTTAGTCCTCCTCTATTTGCGGTCCAGTATCCAAGCGTGTGCCGGGTCATTATGGAATTTCCAAATCCGCTCTGGTCCTGCCATCACATTCAAATAATAAGACGTATAACCGTCTGGTACGCCAACCGGGTGATAGCCAGCAGGCACCAGTACCATATCGCGATTTTCCACCGTCATCGTTTCATCAATCGACCGGTCATCTGTATACACACGCTGGAACACAAAGCCTTGCGCTGGATTCATTTCATGATAATAACTTTCTTCCAAAAAAGATTCCGCTGGCAAATTGTTTTGATCATGTTTATGCGGTGGATAACTCGAAAAGTTGCCGCCTTCTGTGTACACTTCCACTACTAAAACGCTATCCGTCACGTCAGAATCATCCGGTAAAATATTATGCACCAAACGCCTATTTTGATATTTTCCACGCGCTTCAATCGTATTACTACTTGCGGGAATAAAACGCACAGGCAAAGCCTTTTCAGTTGGTGAATAGCAAAGTGCCACGCGCGCCATTTCCGATTCGCCAGCAATTTCAAACCGCTGACCGCGTCCCACATACACACTATCGGTTGGAATTTTTTCAAAAACAGATTTTCGCGTCCCAATCTGTTCAAAAACCTCATTTTCAGTGCGTACTGTGATTTTTCCGGTTAAAGCAACGATACAAACTTCCATATCTGCCAAAGTTTTCCCGTACGTTGCCCCTTTTTTGACATCAAGCATCATAAAAGCCACATAGTGCAGCGGCGCATTGTCCTCCGTCACGCGGTGCACACAAGTAATCCCTTCCTTTAAAAGCTCGTTTTGCGGTTTTCTTAAAAGTTTTGCCATGTTCACTTTGCCTCCTAGTAACCTTTTTGTGAATAACGCGCCGTTACTACTTTTTTATGCGTGAAGAAATCTACGCTATCTTTTCCATTCGCATGCAAAGTCCCATAAAATGATGACTTCCAACCAGAGAATGGGAAGAAGGCCATTGGAGCTGGCACACCCAAATTAACGCCAAGCATGCCCGCATCAATATTTTCACGGAAGTAGCGCACCGCTTTCGCACTATCTGTAAATAAGCAAGCCCCATTAGCAAACTCCGATTGATTCGCAATCTCAACCGCTTCCTGTAAATTTTTCACCCGAATGATGGATAAAACGGGCGCAAAAATTTCATCTTTCCAAATGGTCATATCCGTTGTCACGTCTTCAAAAATGGTTGGGCCAACAAAGTAGCCGTTTGCTGGTACTTTTTCGCGTCCATCAACAACCAATTTTGCGCCTTCTGCAACTCCCTTTTCAATATACGAAAGCGTTCTTTCTTTGTTCTCCTCGCGAATGACTGGCCCTAAAAAGACGCCATCATCGAGGCCGTTGCCAATTTTTATTTCCGACGCTCTCTGTTTTAGAGCTTCGACAAACTCGTCATAAATCCCATCTTCAACGGTCGCCACCGCGCACGCCATGCAACGTTCGCCAGCAGAGCCAAAAGCCGCCGCAATGACGTTTGTCACCGTATCCTGAAGGTCCGCATCATTCAGTACGATGGTATGGTTTTTAGCCCCCGTAAGAGCTTGAACGCGTTTTAAATGAGCGCTTCCTGTTTGGTAGACATATTCCCCAACGGGCTTCGAGCCAACAAACGAAACCGCTTTAATCGTTTCATTTTCCAAAATACCATTTACGACATCATGCGCCCCGTATACAATGTTTAGCACGCCATCTGGCAGTCCTGCTTCGGCAAATAAATTGGCCAATTTTTCCATTAACAGTGGGGTGCGTTCTGATGGTTTTAAAATGAAGCTGTTGCCAAGCGAGATGGCCATCGGGAACATCCAGCAAGGTACCATCATGGGGAAATTAAATGGTGCAATGCCGCCGCAGACGCCAATTGGATAACGATAATTTACAGCTTCCACGTCTGTCGCGATGCTTGCAAGCGAATCCCCCATCATAAGTGACGGCGTACCAGCTGCAAATTCAACGTTTTCAATGCCACGTCCGACTTCGCCAAGTGCTTCGGACAAATTTTTCCCATTTTCCATCGTAATTAATTTAGCCAGTTCTTGTTTATTTTTTTGTAGCAATTGTTGAAAGTTGAATAAAATCCTTGCACGCCTAGGAACCGCCACTTTACTCCATTTTAGAAAAGCCGCTTGCGCAATTTGTGCGGCGCTATCTAATTCCGCGCGCGTCGAAATCGGCACTTGGCAAATGACTTCTCCAGTTGCCGGATTGATAACGTTTTCAAAATTATCCGTGCTACTCTCTATCCATTTTCCGCCGATAAAGTTTTTCATTTTTCTTACCTCTGTCATATAAGACGCCTCCACTCATTTAACTTACTCCACAAATTGTCATATTTTGATTACATCTTCATAATAGTAGTTTGATTTCAAACGTTCAACATGCCTTATGATTTTATTTGTCAGCACAGATGACAATAGTTTGGACTATGAATGCGCACAAAAATAGACGCCAAGCTTCGAATGGAAACTTGGCGCCTTTATTAACATTTTTAGTACACTTCGCTATATAAGCCTGTAATAAATGCCTCAAAATTTTTTGCTAAAAAAGTGATTTTATAATCCGCTTCTTGATCAACATGAACAACAGTCGGCTCACCTTCAGAACCACATGCACGGTAATCAAGAAAAACCATATCATGCCCAGCTGATGGGCAATCACAAATGCTTACACCAATTTTAGGATAGCCCCAAATTGATTCCCAGAATTCAGTGGAAAATTCCCCACATAAAGAAGAAGCGGCCTGTTTTCCTATTCCCATAATGCCTGTAATGACAATAGAATCTTCTGACCAAGAAGTTGCTTCATTTGTAGGAAAAGAATCTTTGCACGGTATGCCGCCGTTTTGTGCATGGCGCATGAGGTAAATATATGAAGCAGGCAACTTAAATCCAAGCTCCGCCTCAATCTCTTGAATAATTTCATCAGTCGGGTAAGCATCTTGGTATTCATCGCCATAGCTAGTATTGAAAAAAGTTTTTAAATCCAGCCCTTTGAAAAATTTTCCTTCTTCTTCAAAATACTTTTTAAAAATTTGCTGTAATTCATTGGCTTTTTCCAATTCGACATTTAGTGAGTCATCAAAATCTCCCCGTTCAAGTTGCAAAACTTCTGTCAAATTGTTCGCCATCTCAGAAAATCGTTCGCCCCGCTTATATGAAACGTCTGCTAAAACAATTGTTGCCCTGACAAACACTTCTTGATTTCCTTCATTTTTTGCAGTGGGAATAATGTTATCTAACGTTTTTATCGCTTCTAATTCTTTACCTTTATCCAAATAATAAAGCACTTTACATAGCTGTTTAGCTAAATCCATTTGTTTTCCCCCTTTTTTAAAAGGTTGCCTTGATAAAGCAAAAGCAGCTCTAATTTTAAAACAGTGATAACTGATTTTGATCAGGAAGACCTTCTAGGCAGCCTTGATCGTCCATGTATTGAATAATCGTTTTCGATACTTTCCCGCGTTGTTGCAAATCTTCTTTTGATAAAAACTCGCCATCAAGACGCGCCTCAACGATTTGTTTCGCAACGTTTGTTCCAAGACTTGGAATCGCATTAAACGGCGGAATAAGCGTATCGCCTTCAATGATAAATTCATCTGCGGTAGATTTATATAAGTCCACTTTTTGGAATTTAAAACCACGCGCAATCATTTCATTCGCGATTTCAAGTACCGTAAGCAAGTTTTTCTCTTTCGTACTCGCTTCAAGCCCCTTGTCATTAATTTCTTTCATGACAGCGCGCACCGCTTCTCGCCCGTTAACCATTGCCGTTAAATCAAAATCGTCTGCGCGGACGGAGAAGTAAGTCGCATAAAAGAACAATGGATTATGGACTTTAAAATACGCGATTCGAACGGCCATCAGAACATAAGCTGCCGCATGGGCTTTCGGGAACATATACTTGATTTTTTTACAAGAATCGATGTACCAAGCCGGCACTTTATTTTCAATCATCGCAGCTTCCATTTCTTCCGTTAAACCTTTCCCTTTACGCACGGATTCCATGATTTTAAAAGCAAGTGAGCTGTCTAATCCTTGATAAATCAGGAAGACCATAATGTCATCACGACAACCAATAACGTCAGGGAGCTCACAAATTTTGTTTTTTATAAGTTCTTCCGCGTTGCCAAGCCATACGTCTGTCCCGTGAGAAAGACCAGAAATTTGCACAAGCTCGGAAAATGTCGTCGGTTTTGTTTGCTCGAGCATTTGACGTACGAAACGCGTTCCAAACTCAGGAATACCAAGCGTTCCTGTTTTTGAATCAATATCTTGCGGTTTCACGCCTAATGATTCTGTCCCGCCAAACAATTTCATGACTTCGGGGTCATCAGTTGGAATGGTTTTCGGATCAATTTCACTTAAATCCTGCAACATCCGAATGGCGGTCGGATCATCGTGTCCGAGTATGTCGAGTTTTAACACGTTATCGTGAATCGAGTGGAAGTCAAAATGCGTCGTTTTCCACTCCGAATCCGTTGCGTCAGCTGGGAATTGCACCGGTGTAAAATCGTAAACATCCATATAGTCAGGAATAACAATAATACCGCCGGGATGCTGTCCAGTCGTACGCTTAACGCCCGTACACCCTGCAACGAGTCGGTCCACTTCTGCTCCGCGAATATTCATATTCATGTCTCTTTCGTAACCGCGAACAAAGCCGAAAGCGGTTTTCTCCGCAACCGTACCGATAGTTCCCGCACGATACACATACTCCTCACCGAAAATTTCCTTCGTGTACGCATGCGCAACGGGTTGATAGTCACCAGAGAAGTTTAAATCAATATCGGGCACTTTATCCCCTTTGAAACCTAGGAACGTCTCAAACGGAATATCCTGCCCTTCTTTTTGATAGTTCGTGCCGCAGTGTGGGCAAACTTTATCTGGAAGGTCAAAACCTGAACCAATCGAACCGTCGTCGAAAAACTCGGAATGCTTACAGTTCGGGCACAAATAATGCGGCGGGAGTGGGTTTACTTCGGTGATTTCGGTCATAGTCGCCACAAAAGACGAACCAACAGACCCACGAGAACCTACCAAATAGCCGTCGTTAAGCGATTTTTTAACAAGCTTATGGGAAATTAAATAGATAACGGCAAATCCGTGTCCGATAATACTTTTTAGTTCCTTTTCAAGACGTGCCTCTACGATTTCAGGTAACTTTTCGCCGTACAATTTGTGTGCCATTTCGTAAC
This sequence comes from Listeria sp. ILCC792, assembly GCF_900186135.1. Lineage (NCBI taxonomy): Bacteria > Bacillati > Bacillota > Bacilli > Caryophanales > Listeriaceae > Listeria > Listeria sp. ILCC792. The sequence goes on along the minus strand of NZ_FYBO01000014.1, from coordinate 63,276 downwards.
TCATGTTGCGGACTTCATCTTCAGCACCTTCAATTTTAGGCGTGTATAATTCGTCTTTAATCGGCTTTAAGTCTTCCATCCAATCAGCAACGAGATTCGAATTCGTTACGACAATTTCATGTGCCTTCTCGCTTCCTAAAAAGCTAAATTCGGCGAGCATTTCATCCGTCGTACGGAAATGCACGTCTGGCATTTCATTTCGATTTAAAGGATTCGCCCCACCCATTGAATGGACTAAAATCTTACGGTAAATCTTATCATTTGGATCTTTGTAATGGACGTTTCCGGTTGCTACAACAGGTTTCCCCGTTTTTTCGCCCACTTTAACGATGTTTTTCAAAATTTCTTCTAACGCTTTCTCATCGCGAATCATTTCGCGTTCAATCAGCGGCGCATAAACTGGTTTCGGCTGAACTTCAATGAAATCGTAAAACCCAGCGACTTTTTCAGCTTCTGCCATACCTTTTTGCATCATCGCTTCAAATAATTCACCTTGACTACAGGCCGTCCCGACAATTAAACCTTCGCGCAATTTTTGCAGCTGCGACCGCGGAATACGCGGCACACGGAAGAAATAATTCAAATTGGACAGCGTAACCAGTTTAAATAAATTCTTTAAACCTTCAGGCGTTTTTGCATAAATGGTCGCGTGGAATGGGCGTGCACGTTTGTAAGCGTCGCCTTCTCCCATATAATTGTTGAGCGCGTCGTGAAAATCAATATCATGCATTTCCTTCGCATCTTTGATGAGCTTCCACGCCAAATACGCAGTTGCTTCGGCATCAAAAATGGCACGGTGATGCTGTTCGAGTATGATGTTGAACTTTTTCGTCAACGTATTCAGGCGGTGGTTTTTAAAGTGCGGGTATAAAAATCGCGCTAACTCCAGCGTATCAATAACCGCGTTCGGCGCGTTAGGCAAACCAATTTTGCGGTACGCCGTGTTGATGAAGCCCATATCGAATGATGCATTGTGGGCAACTAAAATGTCATCGCCACACCATTCGCGGAAGTTTTTTAGAACGACTTCAATCGGATCAGAGCCTTTTACCATATCATCTGTAATGCCTGTCAAATTAATCGTCGTCGCCGAAAGTGGATGCCCAGGGTCAATAAACGCTTCGAATTTATCAATGACTTCCCCGTTATGCATTTTAATTCCGGCAAGCTCGATAATCGTATCATAAACCGCAGAGAGCCCAGTTGTTTCAACGTCAAACACCACATAAGTTGCGTCTTTTAAACCAGTATGTTGGTCGTTATAAGCAATCGGAACGCCGTCATCAATTAAATTGGCTTCAATGCCGTAAATCATCTTGATGCCATTTTTCTTCCCAGCCGCATAGGCTTCTGGGAACGACTGTGCCGCCGCATGATCTGTAAGTGCAATCGCTTTGTGTCCCCAATCAGCCGCCTGTTTCGTTAAATCGCTAATGGAATTTGTTGCATCCATTTGACTCATGTTCGTGTGTAAATGCAATTCAACACGTTTTTCTTCCGCTTTATCGTGACGCATTTTCGGTGCAATCTCATTAATATCTTGCGCCATCATAATTAAATCGCGGACAAAAGTATCATTTTGCACGCTACCGCGAACTTTGACCCACATCCCTTTTTTAAGGTTTTGGAACATCGCCGCATCATCATTATCGCGCGAGAACATTTTAATAATCATCGAACTCGTATAATCCGTTATTTTAAATTGAAGTAAGCTTCTTCCGCTCCGAAGCTCGCGAATCTCCGTTGCAAAAATATAACCTTGCACCGTAATCCGGCGTTCCTCATCATAAATATCGCCGAGCCGTTTCACTTCTTCATCATCTTTAATTTTATAACCAATTTGGAACGGACCATCAAGTGGGGCTGCTTGAACATCATTAGATGCCGCCTCCATCTGGCGCTTTTGCATCACCTGAACAGCCTCCTGCGCCTTCATCGCGTCCTCTTCTTCTTTCGCCTTCGCAAACGCTTTATACGCTTCCGTCTCTTCTTGGGCTAAAATATTCATCCGGATTGCAAGACGCGGGAACCCCGCATCACGGTAGGCTTCAAGAATCTGATTCTGAAAGCTCTGCGCTATTTTAGTTTGCTCCATCTCATTATGAACCGAAATCTCCAAAAAATGCGGTTCCTTCAAAGTCGGTTTTTGTTCCATCAACACCTGCCCAATCATTGGCGACGTCTTAAAAATCGGCTCGACAATCATGTTCCAGTAATCTTGAATAAGCGCCTCATCCAAGCGTGCATCTGTCGTCATGATTCGCAGTTCCGTTTCTGCAATCTCACTAAAAGCACGTTTCATTCCCGTATCAAGCATTTGATAAAACGCTTGCGGAAAAATTTGCGGCGTCTTCAAATGAAATTGCCACGTTTTTGTTGCCTTATCCGCAATCAATTTTTCAATTTGCGTTTCATTCGTGTAGTCGGCAAAAGTCGACACATCGCTTAAACCAACCTGTTCTAAAAGAAGTTTAAATCGTTCTTTTTTATCTTGTTCGGTAGCACTCAATCTCTGACACTCCTTCCAGAAAACTTGAAAAGTACCTTACAAAAGCCAAGGTACTTTTCCGTCATCTCTATTGTACTAAAAAAATCAGTTTTCGCCAAAAAGAATTGGTAGCGTATTTAAAAGTTCATCTTGACGCACTTCAATCATTTCGCCCGTCTTCCGAATTTTCACTTCCACAATTTCTTCCGCCGCTTTCTTCCCAACCGTCACACGAATTGGTAAGCCAATCAAATCTGCATCCGCAAATTTCACGCCAGCGCGCTCAGTTCTATCATCAAGCAACACACTGTAGCCCGCTTCTTGCAGTTTCGCATAAAGCCCTTCCCCAAATTCGCGCTGCTCATCATTCTTCATGTTTACTGGAATCAGGTGAATATCAAACGGCGCAATTCCTTTTTCTAGGACTAAACCGTTCTCATCATGATGCTGTTCTGCTACCGCAGATAAAAGTCGCGATACGCCAATTCCGTAGCAGCCCATAATTAAAGGATTCGCACGACCGAATTCATCTAAAAATGTCGCATTCATCGCTTCACTATATTTTGTTCCCAATTTAAAAATGTGGCCCACTTCAATACCTTCAGCAAATTTAATAATGCCTTGACCGTCAGGCGATAAGTCTCCCGCTTGAATCATCCGAAGATCAAAATAACTGCTGACCGTAAAATCACGTTCTGGATTTACATTTATATAATGGTAGTCATTTTCATTTGCCCCAGTTGCCGCATTCACAATATCTGCCACCGCATTGTCCGCATAAATCCGAATCGAATCCGGCACACCGACTGGCCCAAGCGACCCAAAATCCGCGCCAAGCAATTGAATCGCCACAGCAGGATCCGCAAGTTCAACACTTTTCGCATCAAGCGCATTTTTAATTTTAATATCATTCACTTCATGGTCGCCGCGAACGAGTACCATGATGATTTCGCCATCCACATCAAACAACATTGATTTCAACGTTTTTTCAATTGGAATTTCTAAAAACGAAACAATATCTTCAATGGTTCGTTTTTCAGGCGTCGCTACTTTTTCAAGTTCCGCTTCTTTTTCATGAGATTTTTTTTCCATGTGTAAAACGGGCGCCATTTCCGTATTTGCCGCATAATCGGAAGCATCGCTATATGCAATGGTATCCTCCCCAATTTCTGAAAGCACCATAAATTCTTTCGTGTCTTTCCCGCCAATCGCACCAGAATCTGCAATGACTGCACGGAAATCTAGTCCACAGCGCGTAAAAATGTTGCTGTAAGCTTGATACATCTTTTCATACGTTTCGTCCAAGCTTTCTTGTGTGGCGTGGAACGAATAAGCATCTTTCATGATGAATTCTCGACCACGAAGCAACCCAAAACGTGGACGTTTTTCATCCCTAAATTTCGTTTGAATTTGGTAAAGTGTAATAGGTAAACGCTTGTATGAACTCAGTTCATCACGAACGAGTGACGTAATTACTTCTTCATGCGTTGGCCCAAGCGCAAAGTCGCGCGCGTTACGGTCTTTAAGACGCATTAATTCAGGACCGTAGTCGCTGTAACGCCCGGATTCTTTCCAAAGTTCAGCGGGTTGTAAAGCTGGCATCAAAAGTTCAGATGCTCCCACGCGATTTAATTCTTCGCGAATAATTTGTTCGATTTTTTTTAGTGTTAAGTGAGCAAGCGGTAAGTAGCTGTAAATCCCACTTGCAACTTGACGAATAAAACCTGCGCGGAGTAACAGCTTATGGCTCATTACTTCTGCATCAGCAGGTGTTTCCTTTAAAGTTGGAATAAATGTCATTGTCTGACGCATGAAAAACACTCCCTAATTTTTAAAATCAATCCCTTTGTAACATCGTCCTAGAAAAAGGCACGTTGGATGTCATTCCAAGTGACAAGTATCATCAGAACCATGAGTAGCGCGAATCCGATAAAGTGAATCATTCCTTCTTTTTTCGGATCCACTGGTTTTCTGCGAATAAGCTCATACGCAAAGAATAAAAGTCTTCCGCCATCTAGTGCTGGAAGCGGCAATAAGTTAACAATCCCCAAGTTAATACTAAGAACTGCCGTCCAGTTTAATAACGTTAAGAAGCCGTAACTAACAACTTGTTCCGTGCTCGTATAAATCCCGACTGGTCCGTTCAACATGTCAAGCGAGAAGCCACCCGTAATCATGTTGCCGAGCACTGCAAAGATTTGTGAAATCCAGTACCATGTTTGCGTAAACCCGTAACTGATTTTAGCGCCAAATGAATCGTCTGTCGGTGATCCGACGCCAATCTTCCCGACTTCCTTGCCTTGTTCTTTCACCGAGTCAGGCGTCACATGAATATCTTCTGTTTTTCCGTCGCGGTCTATTTTAAAGTCTAAATCCTTGCCCGGGTTTTCCGACACGATGGTCACAATATCAGCCCAGGAATCCGTTTGTTTACCGTTAATTGATTTGACTTCATCGCCTTGTTTTAAGCCAGCTGTTTGTGCGGGGCTATCCGGCATTACTTTTCCAAGTTCGCTTTCATTTGTGACAACGCCGCCTTGTACAAAAGCAAGCACCGTAAAAATGAGAATCGCTAAAATGAAGTTAAATAATGGGCCGGCAAAAATTGTCGCTGCACGCTTTCCGAGCGATTTCGAGCCGAAAGAGCGGTCATACGGGACAATTTGCGTTTCAATTTTTCCGTCAATAATAATCGCATCTTTTGCGACTTCATAACGGACTTTTTTCGTTTCGTCAAAATCTTCAAAGCCTTCGATGAATAAATCTTTTTCGAGATCTGCATTTGAGACTTCAAGCGGTTGGGCGTTGACATACTGGTCTTTCCCATTTACGATAATTTTTTCGACCTTTTCATCCTCAGAAAGCTCTAAACCAATGCGAAAACCCGGTTTGAGCGAAATCTCTTCGCCGTCCTCCCCGGCCATGCGTACGTAACCGCCAATGGGAAGTAAACGAATCGTGTATTGTGTTTCTTTCTTTTTATAAGCAAATATTTTGGGGCCAAAACCAATGGAAAAATCTTTTACCATTATTCCTGAACGTTTGGCTAATAAAAAGTGTCCTAATTCATGAAAAAAGACAATTAACCCAAAAACAAATATAAATGCAATGATGGTTGTCAAATTCGTTTCACCTCTATCCTATAAAAGTGTTTTCACGTATGCACGTGTTTCTTGATCTACTTGCAGGATTGTGTCGAGTGACGGATCTTGAATCGCATTATGGTTATGCATCGCGTTCTCAACAACTGCTTCAATTCCTTGGAAGGCGACTTGCCCATTTAAAAACCCTGCCACAGCAATTTCGTTCGCTGCATTTAAAACCGTTGGCATCGTCCCACCTATTTTACCAGCTTGAAATGCTAATTTCAATGCCATGAAGCGGTCAAAATCGACTTTTTCAAAATGAAGCGCCCCGTATTTTGTAATGTCAAACGGTTCACTGAACGAAATCGATGCGCGCTCTGGATACGTTAAAGCGTACTGAATGGGAATGCGCATATCAGGTGTTCCGAGTTGGGCAATTAAACTGCCATCAACAAATTCTACCATCGAGTGCACAACACTTTCACGATGAATGACGACTTCAATATCATCGTAGTCCATGTCATACAACCAATGCGCTTCAATGACTTCAAGTCCTTTGTTGAACATCGTTGCCGAATCAATTGTGAGTTTATTTCCCATGTTCCAGTTCGGATGATTGAGCGTTTCTTTGACTGTCACGTTTTTTAGCTCTTCACGTGTCTTGTCGCGAAAACTACCGCCGCTAGCTGTTAACACAATTTTAGCAACGTCTTTCTGGTTTTCGCCATTTAATGCCTGAAAAATAGCTGAATGTTCGCTATCAACAGGTAATAAGTTCACGTTATGCTTCGCTGCGGCCGCCATGACAAGATGCCCAGCCGTTACAAGTGTTTCTTTATTCGCAATTGCGATTTCTTTCCCCGCTTCAATCGCATCTAGTGTGGGGAGAAGCCCAACGCTACCAATTACTGCATTGACAACAACATCGCCTTCTGGGAAAGTCGCAATTTCTCTTAAACCAGCAATGCCGTACGAAAACTGAATGCTTGGAAATTCTGCTCGTAGCGTTTCAAGGTCACGTTTATTTTGTACGGAAACTTTTTGAGGCTGAAATTCCGTAATGATTTTCCGTCCCAGTTCCACATTTCTTCCAAATGAAAGCGAAACAATTTTAAATTTTTCGGGGTGCTCGCGAACAATTTCAAGTGTTTGTGTTCCAATTGATCCCGTTGCACCTAGTAAAATAATTTTTTTCATAGTCACATCTCCATTTAAATAATTTGAAGTATATGTAGAAGTGGCAATACAAAGAGCAGGCTATCAAAACGGTCTAAAATCCCGCCATGTCCTGGTAAAATTTTGCCGGAATCTTTCACGCCGTAATAGCGTTTTAAGGCAGATTCAACAAGATCGCCTAGCTGTCCAAAAATGGATAGAACAACAAGCCCTACTAAAATAACGACCATGGAAAGTGGTAAATCGGCGAAATAATAAAAGCCGCCTGCAATGACTAATGCGCAAATAATACCGCCTATAAAGCCTTCAACCGTTTTATTCGGACTAACATGCGGCGCTAGTTTATGTTTCCCAAATTGCCGCCCGATGAAATACGCACCTGTATCAGTCGACCAAACGATGAGTAATGCGAAAATGACATAGTATAAACCCGCGTCACGCGTCAAAGATAAATAGTGAAAGCCAAATCCAACGTAAATCGCTGAAAGTAGCGCCACGCCCGCTTGATCAAAATGGAACTTATTCCGCGAAAATACCGTATAAGCTAATAAAATTGCAATTCCAATGAAAAGAAGTTCCATTTTTGAAAGACCTATTTCTTCAAAAAAAGTTAAATAACGGTCTGGAACAGTCACAATCCATGTCAGTAAAATCGTGATAATCCCGCTCACAGAAAAAACAGGTTGTTTTACCATGACTAAAATTTCATATACAGCAATTGTCGCTAACAACAAACTCATTAGCTCAAAAGGAATCCCCCCGATGATTACAAACGGAATAAAAACTATGAGCGCCACAATTGCCGTAATTATTCTTGTCTTCACTTATCTTGTCCTCCCTACAGACCTCCGTACCGGCGTGACCGATTTTGATAATCAATCATCGCTTGAAGGAAATCTTCTTCTTTAAAATCAGGCCAATGAACTTCCGTAAAATAAAATTCGCTATAAGCAAGTTGCCAAAGCATAAAATTACTAAGTCGAAGTTCGCCACTTGTTCGTATCAATAAATCCGGATCGCCTAGTCCCCGGCTCATCAAATGATTATCAATATCCGTCTCTGTAATATCAGCCGGATTTTCACCTGCTGCTACTAGCTCTGCAATGGCTGCCTTTGTCGCCGATATAATTTCCGCTCTTCCCCCGTAATTGAGCGCAAAATTAAGCACAAGCCCTGTACAGTGTTTCGTCGCTTCGATAGCTCCTTCAACTGATTTAAGCGTATGAGCTGGTAAGTTTTCCCGGTAGCCCATAATATTTACGCGGACATTTTCTTCTACCAGTTCAGGTACAAACGTATCAAAAAACTCCACTGGTAGCTTCATTAAAAAATCCACTTCATCTGTTGGTCTTTTCCAATTTTCAGTTGAAAACGCATATAATGTCAACACGTCAATGCCAAGACTGCTCGCATATTTCGTGATTTTCTTAACGACATTCATACCTTCCTTATGACCAGCTATACGTGGTAAAAAACGTCTCTTTGCCCATCTTCCGTTGCCATCCATAATGATTGCTACATGCTTTGGAAGAGGAATTTCTGTTGAAAGCTCGCTATCTATAAAATTTTCGTTTTGTCCAAATAGCTTCTTAAACATTTTAAATCCTCCAATAGAGATGCCATTTTTATGCGCATATCTATACTTATAATATCAAAAATCTCGCCATTTATGTACTAAAATTTTCATGTGGAACATGAGATTTTCATGAGAATAAATAATAAGAAAAAGCATTCCTCCCCTTATCAAATTAGAAGAAAAGGAACGCTTTCCACTCTCAACATTACACTTCTAAGATTTCAGCTTCTTTGTTTTTCGCAATTTCATCGATATTTTTAATGCTTGCATCCGTTAGTTTTTGTACATCTTCTGTGTAACCACGCAAGTCATCTTCTGTAATATCGCCAGCTTTTTCAATTTTTTTAAGCTCATCATTTGCATCGCGGCGAACATTTCTTACAGCTACTTTTGCTTCTTCTGCTTCTTTTTTCACTTCTTTTGCGAGCTCACGGCGGCGTTCTTCCGTCAATTGCGGAATCGTCAAACGCAACACGGATCCGTCATTGTTTGGCGTTAAACCTAAGTCGGATTTTAAAAGTGCTTTTTCGATGTCACCAATGATATTTTTATCGAAAGGTGTAATCAAAAGCATGCGCGCTTCTGGAACGGAGATACTAGCCATTTGATTAAGTGGAGTCGGCGCCCCGTAATATTCAACTTGAACACGATCCAAAATTGAAGCATTCGCGCGACCAGCGCGGATTTGTCCAAGTGTACGTACTAAAGCTTGTTCTGCTTTTTCCATTTTTTCTTTTGAATTTTGCAAGACTTCTTTACTCATTTAGTTTTTCCCCCTAACAGTTGTCCCGATTTTTTCACCGAGAATAACTCGCTTAATATTATTTTCATCTTCCGCAAACGAGAATACGATTAACGGAATATCGTTATCCATACTTAACGATGAGGCTGTGGAGTCCATCACTTGCAGGCCTTCTTTAATAACGTCTAAGTAAGAAAGTTCGTCATATTTTTTCGCTGTTTCATCGACTTTTGGATCCGCGCTATACACGCCATCGACATTGTTTTTCGCCATTAAAATGACATCCGCTTCAATTTCAGCTGCACGAAGAGCCGCTGTTGTATCTGTAGAGAAGTACGGGTTTCCAGTTCCGCCAGCAAAAATGACAACGCGCCCTTTTTCAAGGTGACGAATCGCTTTACGACGAATGTATGGTTCAGCAATTTGACGCATATCAATCGAAGTTTGTACGCGTGTTGCCACACCAACGTTTTCTAAAGAATCTTGTAAGGAAAGAGAATTCATGACAGTCGCAAGCATGCCCATATAATCAGCTGCCGCACGGTCCATGCCCATCTCACTCCCAAGTTTCCCGCGCCAAATATTTCCACCACCAACAACGATGGCCACTTCGACACCTAACTCTACTACTTCTTTTACTTGTTTAGAAATCGCATTAACAACGTTTGGCTTAATCCCAAATCCGTCTGTTCCAGCTAATGCTTCACCACTTAGTTTTAGTACTACACGTTTATATTCTGGGGTATCCATAAAAACCTCCGCTATTCATTCTATTTCGAGATAAGTTGTTTCTTTATCCACCATCATCTATTTTACTAGAAAACCCGTCATTACAAAAGCTTTTTTATATAAAAATAGAAAAAATGTTTGCGCTTTGCCTTTTTGTGTAATTTGGAGCGTTTTTATTCTCCTAATTTTCAAAAAACGTGCTATACTAAGAGCAAATAAAAGGAGGAATGATGATGGTTTGGACTGTACCCTATTTAATTTTCGATGGCACGGCAAATGACGTCTTAGAATACTATAAAGATGTTTTTGAAGCTGATAACAGCGGCGTTCAGCGTTATGGTGATATGGAAGATTTCTCTGGCACCGATTTATCCGCCAAACGATTAATTCACGGCTGGCTGGCAAAGGACGGTGTGGATTTCTTACTTTTTTCTGACGCACCCGAGGGCATGCCACTTGCTGAAGGTGATACTGTAACCATCGCCTTCATGTTCCAAGACGAAGCTTCTTTAAAAAGAGCGTATGACAAACTAAAAAGTGAAGCCAAAGATATCCACATGGAACTCCAAGAAACTTTTTGGGGCGCGATTTACGCGAATCTAACGGACAAATACGGTGTTCACTGGCAACTTAATTATCAAAAAGAAACATTACCGAGGTAAAAAACTAGGCAGGTCACCTTAAAGCGACCTGCCTTCTTTAATCAAAAATTGCTGGCATTTTCTCAGTATCCCCGCGAAACAATTTAAGTAGCACAAATTTTAAACCTTTGAATAAAGCATAACTTATCATACTTCCTAAAAAATTAAAGATAATATCATCTATATCAGCAATCCGATACCCTATTAAAAACTGTGTTACTTCTATTAAAAGTGTAAAAGTAAATCCTACTATCATCATTCTTTTCCAAGACATTCGTAATAAAAATGGTAATCCAAATCCAAACGGTATCGTTAAAAGTGTATTTAATAAATAGCCTTTTGGATCGATACTTACGAAAGGTACTAAAGACACGCCTTGCCAAATAGATAGATTCTGTTCTGCCCTATCAATAAAGTAAAGCGGAAATTGCGTAATCCGAATCACTTCGGTTATGTAAAGATAAAAAATAGAGTAACATAATAGAAATCCCCAGCTTTTTTTCCAACATAGCTTTAAAATTATAATTGATACCATATAAATACAAAAAAAGGTAAGATATGTCCCCAACTCTTCAAAATAAATCCCCAATTGTCCTCTTTCTCCAGTCCTCTAATCTAAGCTGTTTTTATTGTTCCATTATAGCACAAAAACACGCTGCTGCTTTCAAATCATTTGATAAATCCTGTCTGCTATTCTTTATTTCTCAATCGAAAAGTCACAAAATGTGTACCGAGTTGGAAGGGTAGTACACTTTTCGCGAAATTAATCTTGAGTAGATTATTTGTGTAGTATAATAGCTATTATCACGAATGAATCGAGGTCGATTAGATGTTAAAAAATCGATTAAAAAACTTAAGAGAAAAAAATAACTTACTACAAAAAGACGTTGCGAGAAAAATAGATGTTGGTCGCACAACTTATGCTATGTATGAGCAAGGGAACCGAGAACCTGATTTAGCAACACTCAACAAGATTGCCAAGTCATATGATGTATCCATTGATTACTTGGTAGGTAACACAGACAATGAAGACGGATACCTCAACTCCCCTGAATACATAGCTTTTGAAAATAATCCTGAATTAGCTGCATTTTGGAGAGAACTTCCTGAATCAGAGGAAGAACGAGTCCAACAACTTTATGAGATGTGGAAAATCATTAGTAATCCAAGTTATTTTCAACACAAAAGTTCAAAATATAACTCATCAATTGATGTTAACGCATAAGCGCTAATATAAAAACACAAAAAGGAGAGAACATATTTATGGTAGGAGTTTCAATTTTAATGCTTGTTTTAGGTTTTATCGGTCTAGTTGTGGGCATTATTCTAATCATCAACAAGAAAACTAGAAAAGCAGGTGTTATAACTACTATTTCATCTATTGCATGTGGGATAGTATTTTCAATCGTGTTTGTCGTGGGCATAGTCAATGAGGGAGCAAAGGCGGTAAATGAAGCTGCCTCTACTAACTCTACTTCCACTAACTCAAGCGATGATTCGGCAGACACTTCCTTAGAAGACGAATCAACTGAAGAATACACTGACACTGAGTCAGAAGAAGGATCTAGAGCTAACCCTACTCCTTTAAATTCGACATTATCACTTAGCGGTTCAATGATGGATGTGGATACTTATGATAACTTTAAAGCAAATATGGATATTACGATTACTGAAACAATACGAGGAAATGAGGCCGCACAAATAATTCAAGCTGAAAATCAATTTAATGAGCCTGCCCCTGATGGAAAAGAATACATTTTAAATAAAGTCAAAGTTAAGGCATATGGCATCGCTTCACCAGAAAATAAATTTATGATTAATGATATGGAATTTGAATATCTTTCATCAACAGGAACGCTTTATGACGGAGAAAGTGTTGTTATTCCCAATGAATTATCAGCTACATTATATAATGAAGGAACAGCAGAAGGATATATTCAAGGAACGATTAATAAAGATGATGCGGCGCCGCTTATAAAGTACGAGAATTTTTATTTTAGCACTAAATAATTAATAACATAAAAACCCCTGTTATTCTAAATGAATAACAGGGGTTTAAACTTATATTTACAATTAGTCTTTCTTCACTTGATTCATAACTTCTTCAACAAAGTTATCTTCTTTTTTCTCTAAGCCTTCGCCGACTTCAAAGCGTACGAATGATGCAACAGTTGCACCGTTTTGTTTCACGTATTCGCCAACTGTGATGTCAGGATTTTTAACGAAAGGTTGGTCTAAAAGGGAGATTTCACTCAACCATTTTGTTAAGCGACCTTCCACCATTTTTTCAACGATTTTTTCAGGTTTACCTTCGTTTAAAGCTTGTTGTGTTAAAATTTCTTTTTCGTGTGCGATTTCAGCAGCGTCTACATCGTCACGAGAAATGTACTTCGGATTAATAGCGGCAATGTGCATCGCAACATCTTTTGCTACTTCTTCCTTGTCAGTACCTTCAAGTAAAGTTAAAACGCCGATACGTCCACCCATGTGAATGTATTCGCCGAACGCATGGTTATCAGCTTTTTCTTTGATTTCAAAACGACGAAGTGAAATTTTTTCACCGATTTTTGTAATTTGTTCAGTGATGTAATCTTGAACTGTTACGCCGCTTTCGATTTCAGTTTTTAAAGCGTCATCTAAGTTATCTGGTTTAACAGCTAACAAATGATTCGCTAATTTATCTACTAATGCGATGAAGTTATCGTTTTTAGCAACAAAGTCAGTTTCAGCGTTTACTTCTAAAACAACAGCATGTTTCTCGTTACTTACAACGTGAGTCATACCTTCAGAAGCAATACGGTCACCTTTTTTAGCCGCTTTCGCGATTCCTTTTTCACGAAGATAGTCGATTGCTTTATCCATATCGCCATCAGTTTCTACTAACGCTTTTTTACAGTCCATCATACCTGCGCCAGTTTTTTCACGTAATTCTTTTACCATTTGAGCAGTAATGTTTGCCATTTTATTTTCCCTCCAATAGTTAACTTTTAAAAAAGGTGATAAGTTAAATCTCTTATCACCTCAGAAATGTTTCATCAAAAATTAAGCTTCAGTAGACTCTTCCGCTTTCACTTCTTCAGTAGATTGTACTTCTTCTACAGGAGCTTCAACGTTTTCTTCGCCTTGGTTGACTTCGATGATAGCATCAGCCATTTTAGCAGTTAATAGTTTAACCGCACGAATCGCGTCATCGTTTGCAGGGATTACATAATCAATTTCATCAGGATCACAGTTAGTATCTACAATACCGATGATAGGAATATTTAATTTACGAGCTTCTGCTACTGCGATACGCTCTTTACGAGGGTCAACGATGAACATTGCATCAGGAAGACCTTTCATATCTTTAATACCGCCTAAGAAGCGCTCTAATTTTTCTTTTTCTTTTTTCAGAAGGACAACTTCTTTCTTAGGTAAAACTTCGAAAGTGCCATCTTCTTCCATTTTTTCGATTTTTTTAAGGTGTTTAATACGCTTTTGAATCGTTTCAAAGTTTGTAAGTGTTCCACCTAACCAACGATGGTTTACAAAGTATTGACCAGAACGTTCCGCTTCTTCTTTAACAGAATCTTGTGCTTGTTTTTTAGTACCAACGAAAAGGATAGTACCTCCGTCAGCAGCTACTTCACGCATGAAGTTGAAAGCTTCGTCAACTTTTTTAACCGTTTTTTGTAAATCGATAATGTAAATTCCGTTACGTTCCGTGAAGATATATTTCTTCATTTTCGGGTTCCAACGGCGTGTTTGGTGTCCAAAGTGTACACCAGCTTCTAATAATTGTTTCATTGAAATAACAGGCATGTTATTCCCTCCTATGGTTTTATTTTTGCGACAAGTCGCCCTCCGCAATCGGTCAACCAAATGAAAGACTTGAAAAATCAAGCACCTTCTCATTTGTCACGTTGCGTGTGTGATTTAACACCGTTTATTACTATACCACAAATTGATGCTATTAGTCAATATCATTCCTTATTACTCCGCACCATTTTCGTCCAGTTATACCAGCTATAAACCGAGTTGAACAAATACATGATATACATGACGAGCACGGACATGTTTGTTTCACCTGAATGCGACAGCATCAGCACCCATAATGTAATCGTTAAAATATTTACCACAATCCATAAAAGCCATTGTTCACGAAAACGCAAAATCATTAGGATTTGCGCCACTACAGAAATTATCGTGGTCGCTCCGTCCCAACCGGGCAGGGCGCTTCCGATGCTTCGCAAGTAAATACTGTACAGGATGGTTAAAACAGCCACTAAGACGATACAGATTAGCCACTGGACTAGGGTTAAAGATTTCGCCTCAACTTCTTTTACTTTTGCCTTATTAATTGCATGTTTAGCCGAGTAGTGTCTTTTCCACATGATGAATCCGACAATTTGGACTGGAAGATATAAAATGAGTTGCAGCTGCACTTCGCCGTATAATTTGAACGTGTAGGAAACCCAGGCGTAAGCGAGAACATTAATGAGTCCGAAGAAATAATTGCTTATTTTCCCTTTTCCAACAAAAACAACGCAAAGTATCCCGCTTATCCCAGCGATTAATCCGATAACGGAATCTGGGTATAAGATGTATACCACAATTTGTACGGCAAGAAAAATCGTAATCCATATTTTTTCAAAAGTTGTCCAGCCGTAAAACAACTCCTTTTTTAAAGCTTCAATCATGCAAATTCTCCTTCTGGCTCAATCAAGTTGTCAATTAGCTTGATTGCCGCTTGATACTGTTCATAAAAACTACCTTCTAAAACCGCTACTTTGTCAGAAAGGTTATATTCGGTTAGCGTGTTTAAAAAGTTTTGATGCATTCTTTCGCGTGTGGCATCATCGCTGTAACTCATGTCGCGGAAACCATCATCTACATATCTCGTTGCAGGTGGCAACGTAATAATTAAGTCCCACTCCTGTTTCTCAATATAATGTTTAAACACAACGCGCGCATTCTCCACTTCTTCTTCTGTGCAATAATATTGAATGTAGTTTAGCGTGGTCATCGTGTCGGTATCCGCAATAAACACGCCACTGTTCGCTGGGCTATGTATATGTTTTTTATTATTTTCAAATTGCCCAATTCCAATGTTTAGAAGATCTCTAAAACTTAATTCGTCATCGCGAACATTGTAAGTTTCTTCATATTCGCGCGCGTACTCTAATGAGAAAGACGTTGCATAATGCCGGGCCAAATCACGCGTTAAGGTCGTTTTCCCTGTTGAGGCAGTCCCGTAAATTAGCACCTTTTTAACATAAAATTTTCGAAAAGGTTTCATGATGTAGTCCCAATATTTGACCGGATTTTCGCGACATAAAGTGCCGGAAAGCCCTGTTTTCTTGCGTTCCAGAAACGTTATCACATCTTCTCTAGCTACCCGCTTTTGGAGTTCTTGCTGATATTCTGGTTCCCCTACATAATAGTTTCGCGGGCTATTTGTGAGTAGCTCTTTTGCCAGTATTGTTTGCAAGAGCGCCCACCATTCTTCCCAACCATTCACATCAGCGGAAATATACGCCGGAATATCCTTTTCATCTAGTTTAATAACTTGTACCATTTCGTCATCTTTAAATAGCTCTCTCATGGCTCTAAATCTATCGGTTAAACCCATGCCGCTACTGCCACCACGATCTCCGTCGTAGCCTGACACAACGACAACAACACCCTCCTCACATTCGCGTTTTGCACGAATGACTAGCTCATAATGCCCAATATGACAGGGGGCAAATGTGCCAAAATAAATACCAATTCCATTATGCATGTGTCCACCTTCTTTTGCTGATTTATTTTTTATGTTTATTCATAATAGTAGCGAACTCGTATAGGAAAGTAAATAGCCGATTCCAACTGTTCGTAAAAAAATACTTGTTTACACAAAAAAAGAAGGGGAAAACTCCCCTCCTCAGCATTAATTTGCTACAATATTGACCAACTTTCCAGGAACAGCAATCACTTTACGAATAGTTTTGCCCTCTAGTTCCGCTTGGATGCGTTCATGTTGTTTAGCAAATTCCTCTAATTCTTCTTTTGGCATTGCTTTTGCAACAATTGCTTTTGCTTTCACTTTGCCGTTCACTTGAAGCACAATTTCCACTTCGTCTTCAATTAGTTTTGACTCATCAAACGTTGGCCACACCGCGTATGCGATAGATTCGTTATGCCCAAGAATGGACCAAAGTTCTTCCCCTACATGCGGTGCAATTGGGGCAAGGAGTTTTACGAAGCCTTCTGCATATTCTGTTGGCACCGTTTCTGCTTTATATGCTTCGTTCACAAAAATCATTAGCGCCGAAATACCGGTGTTAAAGCGCAGATTTTCGTAATCATTCGTCACACTTTTCACCATTTGATGGTACGCACGTTCAAGCTTGCCATCGTTCGCTTTTGTCACTTTTGCTTGCAAATTGCCTGCGTCAGAAACAAAAAGTCGGTATGCCCGGTCGAGGAACTTCCGCGCACCTTCAAGCCCGTTTTCACTCCAAGCGATAGAAGCTTCAAGCGGTCCCATGAACATTTCATACAAGCGCAGCGTGTCCGCCCCGTATTTTTCAACGACTTCATCAGGATTTACAACATTGCCGCGAGATTTCGACATTTTCTCGTTGTTTTCGCCCAAAATCATTCCTTGGTTAAAAAGTTTTTGGAATGGCTCTTTCGTAGGAACAACCCCAATGTCATACAGGAATTTGTGCCAGAAGCGCGCGTATAGCAAGTGAAGAACGGCATGCTCTGCGCCGCCGATATATACATCAACGGGAAGCCACGCTTTTAGTTTTTCAGGGTCCGCGATTTTGTCCGCATTTTTCGGATCGATATAACGCAAGAAATACCAGCTGGAACCAGCCCATTGCGGCATCGTATTCGTTTCACGACGCCCTTTCCGACCATTTTCATCGACCACATTTACCCAATCCGTCAGATTGGCAAGTGGTGATTCGCCTGTACCAGATGGCTTAATTTCTGTTGCTTTTGGCAAAAGAAGGGGCAATTCATTTTCAGGTACAAGTGTCGATTCGCCGTCTTCCCAGTGGATAACTGGAATTGGTTCGCCCCAATAACGCTGGCGGCTAAAGAGCCAGTCGCGCAAACGATACGTTGTTTTTCTCGTACCCGAACCATCTGCCTCTAGCCAGTCACAAATTTTCGAAATAGCATCTGCTTGATTCAAACCGTTCAAGAAATCGGAGTTCACATGTTCACCGTCGCCGCTATAAGCCGCGTTTGAAACGTCGCCACCCTTCACAACTTCCACAATCGCAAGATTAAACTGCTTGGCAAATTCATGGTCGCGCTCATCATGCCCCGGAACCGCCATCACAGCACCCGTGCCGTATTGAATGAGCACGTAATCCGCAATCCAAATCGGCATTTTTGCGCCATTAACTGGATTTATCGCATACGCTCCTGTAAAGACACCTGTTTTTTCTTTGGCTAAATCCGTACGTTCTAGTTCACTTTTTAGTTCCACCTTTTTGCGATACGAAATGACAGCCTCTTTCTGTTCGGGTGTCGTAATGACGTCTACCAAATCATGCTCAGGAGCAAGCACCGCATAAGTCGATCCAAAAAGTGTATCTGGACGTGTTGTGAAGACAGCAAATGATTGGTCCGTGCCATCAATCGCGAAATTAACTTCCGCACCAACCGATTTCCCAATCCAGTTGCGCTGCATGTCCTTAATGTTTTCCGGCCAGTCGACAAGCTCCAAATCGTCTAGCAAGCGATCAGCATAAGCGGTAATTTTAAGCATCCACTGACGCATTGGTTTACGAAAGACTGGATGTCCACCGCGTTCACTTTTTCCGTCAATGACTTCTTCATTCGCTAGCACCGTTCCAAGCGCCGGGCACCAGTTTACTGCCACTTCTGCTTCATATGCCAAGCCTTTTTCAAACAATTTTTCAAAAATCCACTGCGTCCATTTATAGTATTCTGGGTCTGTCGTATTAATTTCGCGTTCCCAGTCATAAGAAAAACCTAGCGATTTAATTTGACGCGTAAAGTTTTCAATATTGTGCGCTGTAAATTCAGCCGGGTCATTCCCCGTATCAATCGCATACTGTTCGGCGGGCAAACCAAACGCATCCCAGCCCATCGGATGAAGCACGTTGTAGCCTTGCGCCCGTTTCATGCGCGACAAAATATCCGTCGCCGTGTAACCTTCTGGGTGCCCAACATGCAGACCTGCTCCAGACGGGTATGGGAACATATCAAGCGCATAAAAGTTTTTCTTATTCGCATCTTCCATCGTACGGAATGTTTTCTTTTCGTCCCAATATTTTTGCCATTTTGGTTCAACTACTTTGTGATTAAAACTCATTTTTTCTCCCTCTCTCTACCTATTTTTTGAGATGCACAAAATAAAAAGCCTTCCGCCCCAATAGCATACTTGCTATGGGACGAAAGACTATTGCTTCCGCGGTACCACCCAAATTAGTGACATTCACTCAACTTTATCATCCTTAACGCGGATAACGTGCGAATTTTTGTAAAGGCAAGTTCACCCGTCCTCTTGTTCAGCTCACACCAACCGCTGACTCTCTAAGCAAAAGAAACTTGGACTACTACTCCTTTTATCGCATCTCATTTTGAAGTTAGCTTCATTGTAGCTGATTTTCACGCTTTTGGCAAGGCTCCTTTTCAATCAAATTCTCTATCCTTCTTCATCAAAACAAGTAAGTCTGTATTAGCTAATCTCTTAATTTTACCCCAATACACAATCATAATTATCAATCCATATATATAAATATCAACTGCAATAATACTTATTACAACGAAGCTTGGCACTACAAAAAGTGGTAATAGTGACAGCATAATAAATATGACAGAGCTCACAATCAAGCCAATTCCATAATTTCGACTAATAATATCTAAGTAGATATGCGAAATAATATTATTCTTATATTCCATTAGTTTCAAGATAGACATTTCTTTTTTATTCGAATTTAAAAAGTTAAAAGTTAGGAAAATGATACTCACAATTGAAGCTATCAAAATAATGCTGCCTATAATGAACAATAATATTTCTCCTGCCCTTAGATTGTTTGTAAAGTTAGAAAAATTACTAAACGCATAACTTGTATTATAACCCATGTTTTTTAGGACTTCTCCCATTTGATCTACGTCTGTTGCATCATTTACATAAACAATAATTTTTTCTAAATTTTGTTCTTTATTATAGGCCATATCATTTTCACTTTTAGCATAGATAACTTTTAATAGCCTATCAAATTCATCCAAATTAACATATGACCGATTAAAGGGAGTCGAGTTAATGAATAAAGAATTATCAGATTTAGCTCCCTGAAGAGCTTTGTATTTTAGTGCTCGAGAATCATTAGAACTTAGGCCACCATTTTTTTCTTCAATGATTGGCACTTGTAACTCTAGCGTTGCATTTTCCGCCTTTTCAACAGCCATAGTACCATTTTTCAAATCAATTTTTTTGCCAATTAAGAAATCCAATTTTTCATCTATCCCAGTTACAAAAACAGGTTTTTCATCTCCTGATACATCTATTCCTATTTTCAAACCATATACCGGATAGGCAGTACCTTTTTGTTTTATTTTTTTCTCTTTGAAAACTTCATTTATTTCGTCTACATCGCTTCTTACAGCTTCTTCAGTAATATTGTTTTGATTCTTACTCAAGATTTCAATAACCTTAACATTGTTATTCTTTAAATAATCTCTATTGATTTGAAAATATTGGTTCGCTAAGTACAGCAATATACAGCTTATAATCAAGAGAGAAAAAACAAATACAATTTGTGATAATTTTAAAGATTGATACGTTTTCTTTCTAAATAAACGCACAACTAGTTTTCTATTCATCTACTCGACCGTCCTTCATGAGGATTACTTTATCCGCAAAGTTTTTAATTTCATTATCATGGCTAGCAATAATAACTAATTTTTTTTGAGATATTTTTTTAAGATATTCCATAATTTGATTCTTGTTACTCAAATCAAGTTCAGAAGTTGGTTCATCTAAAAGTATTACATCGGATTCACCTAACATTGTTCGTGCAAATGCTACTCTTTGTTTTTCTCCTCCTGAGAGAACCGCTACTTGCTCGTTTAGTAGACTTTCAATTCCCAGCAGTATGCACAAATTTAATAAGTCATGCTCATAATTTTTCTTATCTATTGTTGTTACATTAAGTTTAATAAGTAGATTTTCTTTTACAGTCAAATTATAGAAAAGCATATCTGTTTGCATCATATATGTAGACTTATGATTACTCATAATAACATCACCTGAATCTGGTTTATCAAGCGATGCTAGTAAATTCAATATAGTCGTTTTTCCACTGCCACTTTTGCCATATAAAATATACAAACCTTGATTAGGTAGCTTAAATGACACGTTTTCTAAACCAGATTCACGAAACTTTTTTTTGACATCCACTAATTTTATCATTTGTTCTGTCTCCCGCCTAATTCATATACATTATCTGATGTAAAAAAACTTATTTTATCATTATTTTCTTGATAGCCTAAATAGTCATTGTAGCTCAATAAAATGTTGTTTGTAGATAAGTCTTCTACTATAAATTCTCCATCTGCCATTACTTGCAAGAGATATGTATCTGAAATAATCTTTGCTGTGGTTGTTCCTTCGGCTAATTTTTTTATTTGTTTTGTACCACTATACAAATAATTCTTTTTCGTATAAACAATTTCTTCTTTATTTGTACTAAGGGAATTCTCATCTACATCAGTTGCAATTAAATTAAATTCAGATAACATTTTATTTGTTTTGTATAGATTTGCCATTTTATTTTCATGAAGTAGTGTATAAATATCCCCGTTATCGGTCGAAATTCCCGAAAAAACTTTTTTAGCCTTATCACTTAATTCTAAATTCATTTTTTTAATTTTCCCGGACCGATCAATTTCCAGTAAATCAACAAGCTCATTTGTATCATCCAAATATTTAACAACAATAAATAAGTGCTCATCCCCGATGCTTGCTAAAGGAAAAAGAGCTTCTTTATCACTCTTTAAATGATATATACTACTGTAAGAATCACCAGCTTTTTTTAGGATTTCAAAATTATTTGATATTGAATTTCCTGAAGTGATATATTTAGCTGATTTAAAGAACGTATATTGAAACTGATTACTACGCAAATCCCATGGTTCTAAAGCTGACTCTTCAGACATATCAAATTTAATTAGCTTCGCTCCGTCGTATACGAGTTTAATATTTTTATTGACCTCATTACTGTTGTTTACTTCATCATTTTGGTTTTTAGAACATCCAGAGATGGTCAAAACTGCAAGTAGAAACATTAAAAAAGCTATTTTCTTTAACATTATGTTCTCCTATATTTGTTGTTTTTTTGTAGGGCTAATACTTTTAAATAGAAGCTGTTATCTCATAAGGTTTTTGATCACCAGATAGTTTGACACGAGCTGTATTCATAACAAAAACCGTATTCTTTCTGTAATCTCTATATGGTGCAAAAGTAGCATTCGACCTCCAACTAGATGTTTTCGATCCATTTTTATTTATCCAGTAGGCTGTTTTCGAAACAGTTTGCCAACTACTACTAGCGCCAGCACTTGCTCCTCCAGAAGATGTCCCAATATTTAGACTCGCACTATTTCGAAGTGATGCCCCTGTTCTAAAAGTCGTTTTAATTTCAGTCACCTTTTTTGAACCACTATAAACAGCGGAAACTTGATAACTATACTTTCCCGTATTTCCAGAAGTACTTGGGTAATTACTACGCCAAACATTAGATGTTATTTTCCCTTTCTTCCCTGGAATAGAATAAGACGTTGCGTCAGTAGCAGCTTTTGCTGTGGTTGGGGCTATTAACGCAATTAATAGTGTTGTTAAAAAAATCATTGTTGTTATTTTATTTTTCATTCTAGTACCCCTTTTTTTATAGTATAAGCAATTAGCCCTACTTCGTTACCATACCACAAAGAATGAAATTAAGCAAATTGTGTATATTTTTATACAAAATAGCCTATTTCTTATATTCTCAAAAGATTTATCTAGTTTGCCCTTTTTTCATTAAAGGATAAAGTATGAAGCCGAGTAGGAACAAGCTCAGACTGAGGCCGAATACGATTAGATTTTCCGTGCCGCTTTTAATGATCCATGCGCTATAAATTAGAGCGAGTAGCGCGATTACACCATCTGTGACACGTTTTGTGCGCGCCGAATGCTCGTAGCCTGAACCGGTTAACACGAGTTTCAATTGGAAAATCGGTGAAATGAAATACTGCACGAGAAAGGCCAGCGTGGAAACTTTTACGACGAAATCGTACGCGACGGCGATGCTGCCTGATAGCGTTGATAAAATGAATAATTGTGACGCTAAACACGTTAAAACGAGCGCGCGCACTGGTGTGCCGTTTTGATTTACCTTTTTCAAATAAGGGAGGAAAAGTCCATTTTTTGCAGCCTGATGCGGGGCTTCGGAACTAAGCATAATCCAGCCAATTGTGGAGCCGAACAGGCAAATGAGCGCTAGAACAGCCATGACGGCGGAACCACCACTGCCAATGACCGAATTGAGCGCATCTGCAAGCGGGCTCGCGCTCCCGAGTAACTGCTCTTTTGGAATGAGTCCGAGAGTTAAAACCGAGATGGAGATATACAGCAAGACGGAAATCACCAAACCTGAAATCGTCGCTGCTTGAATAGTACGGCCTGATTTGGCACGACCTGCAAACATCATCGCGGATTCAATGCCGATAAACGCCCAGAGCGTCACAATTGCGGCTTTGTTAACTTGTGATAGAAGTCCGTTTTCAAGGCCATTTGCATCATAAACGGGGTGATAAAATGCGCCCATTTTGGCGGACTGGAAGGCGAAGACGGCAACGATGATGAATAAAAAGAAGCCAATGACTTTGGCGATGGTGGCGATTAAATTGATTTTTCCAGCTGCACTTACGCCGCGTGAAATGATGAATGCTACGCCCCAAAGTAAGACGGAACATACGAAAAATGTCACGAGCTGACCTTCTGCTAGCTTGAAGCCTCCGATTTGAACCAAAGTATCAGTGCTGTTTAATATTGGAAAAAACACGGATAAGTAGCCGGCAAATGAAGTGATAATCGACACGTTCCCTGCCCAGTTTGCTACCCAATAACTCCAAACGGCGATGAAGCCGGCCATTTGTTTCGCGTTTTGATTTTTAAATAAGGCGTAGGCATGGCTCTGCGCCCCGCTTGTTAAGTCTGGTCTTCTGACCGCTAAATTTCCGAAGACAAGGGCGATCATTAAAACGCCAAGTCCCGTAATCGACCACGCCAGCAAAATTGCGAGCGGACTTGCGACTTCTGCCATTTGGCGTGGAAGCATAAAGATGCCTGAACCAATCATATTTCCGATGACGAGGGCTGTTAAAATAAAAAAGCCCATTTTCTTTTTTTGCGACATATTTGTAACTCCTTTTTCAATTTAACCTATTATCACGTTACCAAGAGAAAGTATAACTAAATATAGCAAACTTTATTTTATGCGTCAACTATTTGTGGTAAACTAAACACATTGAACAAAAAGGAGTAGAAGTATTGTGACACAAGTAAATCCCTTTCCTTATAGCCGCGACAACAAGCGGTACCATACGTGGAATTATTGTCTCCGCGAACAATTTGGCATGAAAATTTTTAAAGTAGCACTTGACGGTGGCTTCGATTGCCCGAATCGTGATGGCACAGTCGCGCGCGGTGGTTGCACATTTTGTAGCGCTGCTGGTTCTGGCGATTTTGCTGGCGACCGCAATTTTGACTTGAAAACACAATTCAATGAGGTGCGGAGTAAAATGCATCATAAATGGAAAGACGGCAAATATATTGCTTTCTTCCAAGCCTTTACAAATACCCATGCGCCCGTCTCCGTTTTACGCGAAAAGTATGAAACGGTTATGAACGAGGAAGGTGTTGTTGGGCTTTCGATTGCGACGCGCCCAGACTGTTTGCCAGACGATGTGGTGGAATATTTGGCGGAATTAAATGAACGCACCTATTTATGGGTTGAGCTTGGTCTTCAGTCGGCGCACGATGAAACGGGGAAACTCATCAATCGCGCTCATGATTATGAGACTTATTTGGAAGGTGTCGCCAAACTACACGCAAAAGGCATTCGCGTTTGTACGCACATCATTAATGGGCTTCCAAAAGAAACACCAGAAATGATGCTTGAAACTGCACAAAAAGTAGCGGAAAGCGGCGTTGAAGGTATTAAAATCCACCTCCTCCACCTTCTAAAAGGCACGCCGATGGTTCTGGATTATAAGCGTGGCGACTTGAAATTTTTGTCGCAAGAAGACTATGTAAAGCTCGTTTGTGACCAACTTGAGCTTTTGCCAAAAGAGATGGTTATTCACCGCATCACGGGTGACGGCGGCGTTAGCGATTTGATTGGCCCCATGTGGAGTCTGAACAAGTTTGAGGTGTTAAACGCCATTGATCAAGAGCTCGTCTTTCGAAACAGCTATCAAGGAAAACATTTTTCGGGGGTAAAAGCATGAATTTAGACGGGATTCTTCCCTTCAGTCACGGTTTACTGAAAAAGATTATTTTCCCCGGTGACGCAGTGATTGACGCGACTTGCGGCAACGGGCACGACACACTTTTCCTCGCTGAATTAGTCGGCACAAATGGGTGCGTGTACGCGTTTGATATTCAAAACGAAGCCGTCCAAAATACTGCTACTAGACTCACCGAAGCAAATTGTTCCGCGCAAGTAAAACTATTTCAAAAAAGCCATGCGGAAATCGAAAATTGCGTCCCCGTACCAATTAAAGCTGCTATCTATAATCTTGGCTACCTACCAGGTGGCAACAAGTCCATTACAACGCTAAGCGAAACAACAATCTCAAGCATCGAGCAAGCGCTAGCGAAACTTCTTCCCGGTGGCATTGTCATTTTAGTCATCTACCGCGGTCATGACGCTGGAAAAACCGAAAAAAAAGCCGTTCTAAATTACGCTGAATCTTTGCCACAAAAGGACTTCCACGTTCTCAGATACGGTTTCATCAATCAACAAAACAATCCACCATTTGTTGTTGCGATTGAAAAAAGAGAGCGGAAAAATTAATTTCCACTCTCTTTTTCATTTATTTATTAAAATCATACTTTTCTTCAATATAAATGGAATACCAAATCATGAAGATGATGACCGTCCAAATTTTACGGCTGTAATCATGTTTCCCTGCGCAATGATCATCAAGCAGTTGTAACACGTACTCTTTGTTAATTAAATGCCCCGTTCCCGATTCATGAATAATCGTTTTAACCCACTCATTCATTTCCTCTTTTAGCCAGTGGCGAATTGGAACCGGGAATCCTAGTTTACGACGATTTAAAACGTGTGCGGGAACAAAAGTCTCTGCCGCTTTACGTAAAATATATTTCGTCGTTCCGTTTGTCGTCTTAAGCGATGCGGGAATTTGTTTCGCAACGTTAAACACTTCTTTATCCAAGAAAGGAACGCGCACTTCAAGTGAATTCGCCATCGTCATGCGGTCAGCTTTTAGCAAAATATCGCCGCGAAGCCATGTGTGCATGTCGATGTATTGCATCCGTTCGACTGGTCCGTAGTGTTTCGTTTCATCATAGAACGGTTTAGTGATGTTCGTATAATCGTGGCCTTCGATGTAGCCGGGCAGTAAAATGCGTTTTTCAGCTTCGGTAAACATCTTCGCATTGCCGATATAACGTTCTTCCATTGGCGTTGTGCCGCGTTCTAGGAAGCTTTTACCTCGCATTCCTTCTGGCATCACTTTAGCAACGCCGCCAAGCATCGATTTGAAAACGCCGGGCATTTTGTTGAACATGGAAAGTGAATTCGGTTCGTTGTAAATGTTATAACCGCCGAACAATTCGTCTGCGCCTTCGCCTGAAAGTGCTACGGTTACTTGTTTGCGCGCTTCACGTGATAAGAAGTAAAGCGGAATCGCCGCTGGATCGGCAAGTGGGTCATCCATATGCCAAACAATTTTCGGCAGTTCGTCCATGTATTCTTGCGGTGTAATCACATAGCTAATGTTTTCTACGCCAAGTTTATCTGCTGTTTCCTTTGCAACATCAATTTCGCTAAAGCCATCTCGTTCAAATCCGACCGAGAATGTTTTAATCGCTGGGTGGTATTCTTTCGCAATCGCCGCAATAATCGAGGAGTCAATTCCACCAGAAAGAAATGAACCGACGGGCACATCAGAGCGCATGTGCATTTTGACAGAGTCGTACATGACATCGCGGATTTCTTTAATAAACGTGTCCTCGGACTTAGAAACGGCTGCAAATTCAGGTTTGAAATACTGCGTAAACTGCATTTCTTCCCCTATTTTTTTAGTAAAATAATGTCCTGGTAGTAGACGTTTGACTTCCGTCGTAAGTGTGTCAGGTTCTGGCACAAATTGATACGTCATATAATTTTGTAAGGAAACTTCATCTAATTTTTTATTTTTCAGTGCGTGTAAAATCGATTTTTTCTCCGAACCCATATAAAGTTTGCCGTTTTCTTCTGCATAAAAGAATGGCTTAATTCCGAATGGATCACGCGCGCCGTAAACGGTATTTTCCACTTTATCCCAAATGACAAAGCCAAACATTCCGCGCAGTTTTTCGGCAGTCTTCTCTTTATATTTCGCATATGTAGCGATGATAACTTCTGTATCACTTTCGGTTTCAAACGATAAGCCGTCTGCTTTAAGTGATGCACGAAGTTCCACATAATTATAAACTTCTCCGTTAAAGATAATCCAATAACGTTCGTTTTCGTACGTTAACGGTTGGTGACCGTTTTCCACATCAATAATACTTAAACGTCTAAACCCGAACTGAACGTGCTCATCGGTATAGTATCCTTCATCATCAGGTCCACGATGGGTAATCATATCATTCATTTCTATAAACGTTTGTTTTTCTTCACCAGTAATTTCAGCAATGCGGTCATGAACGCATCCTACAAATCCACACATTCTGACATTCTCCTCTATTTTAAATTTCATTTGATTTCTCAATTACACAACGTCTATCATATCATAAAGCACGACGATTTGCACAGTTTCAATAATAAAAAAACGCCGCTAAAAGAAGCAGCGTTTCGAAATTATAGTTTACTTGCAAGTTGATTTAAGAAAGCCTTTAAGTCGGTTACTTTATTTGTTTCCTCCCACGGCAAGTTTAAATCAGAACGTCCAAAATGTCCAAATGCTGCTGTCTGCCGGTAAATTGGGCGTTGCAAGTCAAGCATTTTAATAATCCCCGCGGGACGCAAATCAAAATTGGCACGTACAGCTGCAATTAAATCTTTTTCAGAATAGTCACTTGTTCCGTAGGTCTCAATAGAAATCGAAACTGGGTGTGCGACGCCAATTGCGTAGGCTAACTGTACTTCTACCTTTTTCGCCAGTCCAGCTGCTACAATATTTTTAGCCACATAACGGGCTGCATAGGCACCGGAACGGTCAACTTTGGTCGGATCTTTACCGGAGAAAGCGCCGCCGCCGTGCCTTGCATAACCGCCGTAAGTGTCTACGATAATTTTCCGCCCAGTGAGCCCCGCATCGCCTTGCGGGCCGCCAATAACAAACCGACCTGTCGGGTTAATGAAATATTTTGTTTCCGCGTCTAACAAGTTTTCCTCGATGACCGCATGAATGACTTTTTTAAGCATGTCCTCACGTATCGTGTCATTTGAAATCTCAGGATGATGTTGCGTAGAAATGACAATCGTGTCGATGCGCACAGGCTGGTTGTTTTCATCATATTCTACAGTCACCTGTGTTTTGGCATCAGGGCGCAAATAATCAAGCGTTTTGGATTTCCTTAACTCAGCAATTTTTCGTGATAACGCATGCGCTAAATGAATCGGTAGCGGCATTAAATCCTCTGTTTCATCCGTCGCAAAACCGAACATCAAGCCTTGATCGCCGGCACCAGTCGCAAGTAAATCTGTTTCCTTTTCTCCGTTTCGCGATTCCAAAGATTCATCAACGCCCTGCGCAATGTCAGGCGACTGCTCATCAATTGCTGTTAAAACGGCACATGTTTCTGCATCAAAACCATATTTAGCACGCGTATAGCCGATTTCCTTAATCGTTTGTCTAACAATTTTCGGGATGTCCACATAAACAGATGTTGTAATCTCACCTGCTACAAGAACGAGTCCAGTTGTCACGGTCGTTTCACAAGCGACACGCGCATCTGGATCTTTTGCGATAATAGCGTCTAAAATTGCATCAGAAATTTGGTCTGCAATTTTATCTGGGTGCCCGTCAGAAACAGATTCTGACGTGAATAAATGACGATTTTCAGTCATTTGATAGTTCCTCCTTTTAATCTCTTCCATCCGCGTATGGCAAGAAAAAAAGCCCTATTCTCTACATAGACAGGCATAGAGAAAAGGCTTGAAAGTTCGTACCTTCGCTCTCATCGGTCAGGATTTCTCCTGCTCAGGTTAGCACCTTACAACAAAAAGTGTAGGTTGCTGGGCTTCAAAGGGCCAGTCCCTCTACCGCTCTGGATAAGAGTTGATTTCGTTCTTTTTTAGAATAACATACGGAACATACCGTTGCAACCCTAATTTACTGTTAAAAATTCCGGCCATTCATTTGGTGGCACATCCTTGTACTTTTCATATAATAAATCGCCTTTTTCTGTTCTGCTGTAACGGATGCCGTGGTTGCTGTGGTAGCGAAAAACATATCCGGCTTCTTCTAGTTGGTAAATCGTCCATAAAAAATCCGTTTTACTTGGCAAATTCATCCTACCTGATTTTGAACGATCGTTGACAAGTTCATGAATGTTCGATTCACTTTTATAGACGTTTTCAATAATTTTAAAGGCTAAATTAAATGGCATTTCCAAACTATTCACGCTTCCCTCTTCAAACACTTCACATTTTTATGCGGCAGATATTTTCTAATATAATACATTATTCTACCACGTTTTCGCGCAATTAAGCGATATATTTTTCTGCCAAAAAAAGGAATTCCCGGAAGATATAAGGCTACAGCTAGCCATTTCCAATAAGGTAAGCGCATGAGGATTTTGCGTACGGCATAAAAGCCGCGATAAATACGCCCATTTTCGCTTATAACATGCAACTGTTCGTGTAGTTCACTTGCTGAAAAATAGCTCCCTTTGTATGTTTGAAGCGGCTGCCATTTTAGCTGGCCTTTTTTGTCTAATTTCATCATTATTCGTTTGACTTCCTTGCAAAATTCGCAATTTCCATCATAAAAAACGATATCTTTCATCGACAAAACCTCCTAGTATTTTTCTTTCCCCTTATCATATTTTTAAACCTGTGGTATGATAGAATGGTTAAAATTAGAAAAATATATTCGAAATTAACGATAAGGAGAAGAAACATGACATTAATTCCACTAACTTTAATTATTTTTGCAGGCTTTGTTGCGGCTCTGCTTTTATTTGAATTCATTGTGAAATGGCGCTGGTTTAAGTACTTTTTGGCGACGGTAGGTTTAGTAGCCAGTGGCATCATATTTTTTATCAGCTTTTATGGTGGTGGTATGAAACAAACCGAAATTGCAATTGCATTATTCTTAGCAAGCTTTGGCGAATACGTCATTTCCCTCATCATCAGCCTTATTTCACTCATTAAAAGAAAATCAAATACGCCTAAGAAAAAGGCAACTAAAAAAACCGGTCATGCTTAAATCTAGCATAACCGGTTTTTTTAGTGTCATGTAATATTTTAATACAATTTAAGATGTTACACTTTTCGTTTAACAAACTATATTTTCTGTTTATATATTGTATAATTCTAACTATGAGGGAGGTACCAGTATGACCATTTTAAGTGAACGACTCACAAGCTTACGCGAAGACAGAGGTTGGACAAAAACGCTGGTTATACATAAGCTTGGTTTGAAAAATTTAGGTACTTATGCTAACTGGGAATACGGGACACGTGAACCTGATGCCCAAATGATTGTAAAACTTTCTGATTTATATGACGTAAGTACAGATTATTTACTCGGGAAAAGCAATACATCCTAAACATGCTTTTGACTATCAAAATAATCACATTATAATAATAGGAGATGAAGGATATTGGATTTTGAACAGTTTTCTAAGACACTTTTTTCTGTAAGCGCACGTGTAGAGCAATTAGAGGAAAATATTACTACAGAGGAAGCCACAAAAACATCATTAATTATGCCCTTCTTTCAAACTCTAGGTTATGATATTTTCAATCCCTTAGAGTTTTCACCAGAATACATTGCTGATGTAGGTATAAAAAAGGGAGAAAAAGTAGATTACGCCATATTAGAAGATGGGAAACCACTTATTTTAATTGAAGCTAAATCAATCAATGAAAAATTGAACAACCACGATTCTCAACTGTTTCGATATTTTGGGACAACCTCTGCTAAAATCGGAATATTGACAAATGGTAACGAATATCGTTTTTATACTGATTTAGATGAAACGAATAAAATGGATAGTAAACCTTTCTTCTCGTTTCACTTAACCGAATTAAAAGATGGACAAGAAGCTGAAATTTTCAAGTTTCATAAAGAACAATTTGACCTAATCAATATCTCGAAAGCAGCTTCTGATCTTAAATATCTTGGAGCTATAAAAGAATTTCTAACCAAACAATTAAATGACCCTAGTGAAGAGTTTGTAAAATTTATTATGACCGAAATTTATGAGGGGAAAAAGTCAAAAGCTGTAATTGATAAATTCACACCAGTTATCAAAAAAGGATTTAGACAATTTATTTCTGAACAAGTGAATAGTAAGTTAAATGCTGCCCTAAATAATTCTGTAAACTTAAGCAAAGAAGATGAAGAAACTAGTCTACATGAAACAAACGAAAAAGAAACTATAACAACCGAAGAAGAAATTGAAGCTTTTGCTACAACGAAACTAGTATTAAAAGATTCAATCGATTTGGAACGACTTTACTACAGAGATAACAAATCATATTTCAACATTCTCATTGATGATAATATTCGTAAATGGATTCTTAGACTTTATATTAATAACTCCCGTAAGTTTATTATTTTAAATGATGAAAAGAAAACTGAACTTGAGCTAGTGAATGTCACAGATATTTTTAACTATAAAGAAAAAATCACACCCATTGTTGAAAAATATTTATAAAAATAGCTACTTAGGCAAAGCATGTGGTACACTAATACTATAATAATTCACTACCTAGGGGGCGATTTTCATGAAGCAAACATTGCTGATTGTGATGGCAATCGTTTTTCCTGCAACTTTAGGAGCTATTGTAGCGCTTCAAGTTTACAAGAAAAAGACGGCCACTTATATGCCGCTAAAAAATGAATTTGTTCATTGGAAAAAGTAATCATCAAAGGAGGATTTCCACATGAAAAAAGCAGAAAGTGAAAAGCCACTTGTTATAAAAATTGTCATCTCTGTTTTGTTAGGGCTTGTTTTACTTAATCTTATGCCTATTCTAGCGATATTTTCTTAAAAAAATTGAGTTGCCATTTTAAAAATTTTATGCTAATTTAGTAATAGAATTTATGTTTTTATGGTGAGACAGTTAACGGCGATTGCCTTAATGCTTTTTTACAAAAAGACTCCGACACCCTTTTGGGATGCTCGGGGTCTTTTTCTGCTCACTAGGAAAAGAGAGGGGTTATACTATGAATAAAAAATGGGCTTTTAATTTTGCGAAAATTATTATAGGGGCGCTTATTTTTTCGCTAGCAGTAAACGTTTTTGCGATTCCAAACCATCTCGGTGAAGGTGGTGTTACGGGACTTACGATGATTTTATACTACACACTTGGAATTGCACCGGCTATTACTACTTTAATTTTC
Organism: Listeria sp. ILCC792; assembly: GCF_900186135.1. Lineage (NCBI taxonomy): Bacteria > Bacillati > Bacillota > Bacilli > Caryophanales > Listeriaceae > Listeria > Listeria sp. ILCC792. The sequence goes on along the minus strand of NZ_FYBO01000014.1, from coordinate 31,031 downwards.
AATGGGATTTTGCTTATTATCGGATATAAATTTTTGGATCGGTTGACGATTATTCTTACAATTATAGCCATTATTTTTACATCACTTTTTTTACGTCTAACCGAAAATATAACCTTTGTAACTGACCAAACGATTATCGCAGCTATTTTTGCTGGCGTGTTAATGGGATTTGGTATGGGACTTATTATGCACGGTGGTGGAACAACAGCAGGAAGTGCCATTTTAGCTAAAATTGCGAATAAATATCTTGGCTGGAATACAAGTTATGCGCTCCTCTTTTTTGACCTCATCGTTGTCATTCCCTCAACTTTTATTATTGGCTTACAAAACATGCTTTTCACAATTGTTTCACTCTATGTTTCTACAAAAGTACTCGACTTAATTTTAGAAGGCTTTAATCCTAAAAAATCCGTTACTATCATTTCAGATAAATATGAAGATATCGCTCGTGAAATTGATTTAAAAATCGGTCGTGGCATGACTCTGTTTGACGGACAAGGCTATTATAAAAAAGAAGATAAGAAAATTCTTTATATCGTCATTAGCAGACAGCAACTTTTGCCACTTACCAAAATTGTTAACAAACATGATGAAAAAGCCTTTTTCATTATTAATGATGCCCAAAGTGTTGTTGGTGAAGGGTTTACAAAACAAATAACAAGTGAATAAATTGATTTTTTATGCTAAAATAAGTTCGATTCAATAAACAAGTGAGGCGATTTTATGAAGTTTTCTACTATTCCCTTTCGTTTCCTCCTTGTTGTTAGCTTATTATTTAGTATTTTAGGGGTCATAAATATTGGTATCTCCCTCTCATGGGATTTTAGTAACATTGAAAATTTGCTTTTAGGACTATTTTTACTTTTTCTAGGAATTGCATGTTACCATTTACGTTATAAACTCATTAAAAAGGGACGCAACGACTAAGAAATAACACGTGTAAACCCCGCCGAATTGATTTTCGGTGGGGTTTACTAGTATTGCTTCCTCCTATTTCCCTTCATAATCCATATTCATATATTTTTTGCCACCTTTTAGCTCTGTAATCATTTGTTCGATTCTTTTATGGCGAGTTTCCTCACGTTTTGCGCGTCCAATCCACCCAATATAATCATTTTTTTGAAAATCTGGGCGCTTTTTATAGGCTTCTAAAACTTGATGTTCTTTCAACAACTGATGAATATCTTCAGGCAAAGGATAAATCTCACGTTTTAAATTCGTTTCTTTAATATATGGATTCACGTCGTTAACTTCCCTTCCTCCTATTTTAAATCATTTTCCCCTTCTTTTTTTAGACAAACATCTTGTGAAATGGGATTGCGTTTTCATAAAAGAACATGGTACAATTTTCTGAATGAATAGTGAACATACTTTAACTTAAGGACGTGTATCTATGCATCATAAAGCGCTATCCCCCACTAGAAAAATCTTAAATTTGGCTATCCCCGCTACGATTGAGAACCTCCTTCAAACTATGATGGGGTTTGTTGATGGGCTAATGGTTGCTCGAATCGGTTTGCTTGCCGTCACTGCCGTAGGGCTTGCTAACACCATTCTTGCCGTCTACCTTGCCATATTTCTCGCATTAGGGATTGGAACTGCCTCACTAATTGCGCGCTATCTAGGCGATAAAAAAGTAACCGCTGCCAAAGAAATCGTTTCTCAATCTACATTTATTGCGATTTTAGTTGGAGCTTTATTTAGTGTCCTTACACTCCTTTTTGCCTCTCCACTCCTGCAGTTAATGGGCGCTAAGGATTCCGTTCTAGTTTATGCAGTCCCTTTTCTTTCTATAGTTGGCGGAAGCTCCGTTTTCATTTCTTTGATGACTGTATGGGGAAGCGTATTACGCGCTGCCGGAGATACAAAAACACCTATGAAAATTAGTTTCGTCATTAATATTTTGAACGTTCTTTTAAACTACATCTTGATTTTTGGTATCGGATTTATCCCCGCATTTGGCGTAGTCGGCAGTGCAATTGGGACTGTTATCGCTAGGCTCATTGGCTGTTTATTACTATACATGAAAATTCAACAAACTGATTTTCATCTTTCTTTCCGCAAATTATTCCGAAAATCCAATTATTCGGCGCTTATTCGCCTCTCTATTCCCGCAGCTTTGGAGCGGCTTGTCATGCGTCTAGGACAAGTACTTTATTTCAGCTTAATTGTAGCTGTAGGGATTAAAACATACGCCGCTCACTCGATTGCTGGGACTATTGAAAGCTTCACTTATATGCCTGGTTATGGTTTTGCCATTGCGGCGACAACACTTGTCGGTATGAGTGTGGGTGCTAAAAACTATCAGGAAGCGAAACAATTGGGATTTTTGTCTGCTAAAATTGGGCTGATAATTATGAGTGCTTTTGGCGCCGTTCTCTTCTTTTTCGCTCCTGTATTTGGCAGTTGGTTTACACAAGACCCAGAAGCGCTGCATAAAATTATAATCGCTCTGCGCATCGATGCTTTTATTCAGCCTATTTTAGCGATTAGTTTAATCCTTACAGGCGCTCTTCAAGGTTTGGGTGATACGAAATCGCCTTTATATAGCACGGTTATTGGCATGTGGGGCGTCCGGATTATCGGCGTGATTATTTTCAGCTTATGGCTTCAGATGGATATTGCCGGCATTTGGCTTTCGATTGGACTCGATTTACTGCTACGTTCCATTTATCTTACCTATCGCTTCCGGAAAAAGATCGCTCAAAAAAGCACGTTATTCGCAAAAAAGCAAGAGTTGAAAGATGTCTAATAAAAACCGCTAAAAATTTTAGCGGTTTTTACCCTTGATGCCCGCCAATGTACGTCGACCGCTTCATTCCAGTGGCCCCGCTTGAAAGGCTGCTCGCATGCATTAAGGCTTTATAGCCATAGCGCGCGCGAATCTTGTCAATTGTTCGCTCTAATTGTTCCATTTGCAGCGTTTTAATAGGATTCTCAAACAAATTAAGCTGCAAGCCCTTTTTTAGTGCGATGCCACCAAATGAAATGGCGATGACGCGAACAGATTGCTGCTGATAATATTTCCAAAACAGCATTTCTAAAATGGCTTTAAGCCGCACACTCGAATCTGTCGGCTGGATTTTAATTTGATGTCTAAAGCCTCGAATTGGACTATATTTGCTGTAACCAATACTCAAAAACACCCGATTGGTGTCCACAAAATTTTTGCGAAGGCGCGACGCCATCTCTTCGGCCATTTCTTTTATGACAATCACAACTTCTTTTGCATCTTTGTAGTCGCGTTCCAAAATTTGATTTTTCCCAAAAGATTTTTCGATAGGTTTATAAGTTTCATTGATACGGCTATAATCGAGACCGTGCGCATGATAGTAAAGCTGCTGCCCAATTACCCCAAAATGTTTCTTGAGCAGCCCTGGCTCTGTTTGGCTAAGCTCATAAATGCTATTTATGCCAATATCCCTAAGCTTCCGCCCCATTCGCTCCCCTATGCCCCAGAAATCCGTGAGCTTTTTAATGCGCCACACCTTCTCAGGAACGTTCTCATACCGCCATTCCGCTCGTCTCGTAAAACTATGTTTCGACTCAATATCAAGTGCCAATTTAGCCAAAAGCAGGTTATCGCCAATGCCACAAGTGACATAAAGCCCTGTTTCCTTTAAAATATCCGCTTGAATTTGTTCCGCAATCCTTGTAGTCGTCCCAAAAAGGCGATGCGAACCAGTCACATCTAAAAACACTTCGTCAATCGAATAAGGCAAAAAATACTCTTTAGGCACATATCGTAAAAAAACCGCCCGTATTTGTGAGTTAACAGCCAGATAATGTTTCATACGAGGCGGCGCAACAATAATGCGTGGATCGTTTGGAAGCTCATATCTTCTCGCTCCCGTTTGAATGCCAAACACTTTTTTCATGAGCGGTGTCGCAGCAAGAACTAATCCCCCACTATTTTCCGGGTGGCTCATGACAACTAAAAATGAAGTAAGCGGATTAAGTCCCCTTGAAACACATTCCACACTCGCAAAAAATGATTTTACATCAATGCATAAAATATCTTTTCGCGGCACATGCTGATAATCCATTACGTGTACCATTTAGATTCGCCTTCTTTACATGCCACATGATGAATACTATCAAAAAATACTTTTACGTTTTTCTCCCCGCTTCTAAGCCAAATATCGCCATCTTGAATGCCAACAATTCGTCCAATTAAGTCTGCTTCCGGAAAACCATCCGGGTTATACACTGGCAATTTCTGCTGAATAATGACAGTTTGCTGATGCAGCAATGCTTCGCTTAATATCATTTCAATGTTTTTCGCACTCATTGCCTCTTTCCAATTTAAATGCTTCTTCTCATGTTCAATTTGCTCTGAATGTTCACTTAAAATGAAGCCACCCCATTTTTGGATACCTCGGTCAAATTCTTCGCCAGGTAAATTCATTTTATTTCGCCCCCTCCCTAAAAAAGAACATACGTTCGTTTAAATTGTATTAAATTAATCAACAAAAGTATACAGTCCGAAAGTCATCTTTTAAAAATATACTGGAACGAAGTAACTAGATAAAAAAGAACCTTGCGAAAAATCACAAGGCTTAAAGTCAAATATTATATTCTAGCATAATTTTTTCGTGTTCATATCTTTGCCGATGTCGATTTCTAAATAAATCGCTCGCTCTTTTCGTAAAAATGATAAGATAAGGCAAGCGTTTCTCATTATAAACAACCGTCAAAAATCCGTGACGATTAAGACGTTTGAGGTTGTGATAATGTGCCTTTAAGTAACCTGAATCATCTTCTTTATGCGCTTCATGGAGGTAAATTAAGACCCGGTAATCTTCCGAGTTTAACCTTTTCATCCTTTCATCTCCCGTATGTTATTTTTTTCACATTAGCGATTATACTGCTAATAATCGCAAAAGAAAAATAAAAGAATATACATAATAAGGCGTATTCTTTTAATATTGAAAATTTTTAAATCGCATCTTAATAATGCTATAATGAAATGTGAAAAATAATTAAGGGAATGATGATTTTGAAGAAAATGGCCTTACTATTTGGCTTCCTCCTTATATTTGGTATTATCCTATCTGGCTGCTCAGGAAATACTTCCAAAAAAGAAGAGACTAGCAAAGAAAACACCCAACCGAAAAACATTATCGGGCAAACTTTACAAACAGAAGGCTTACACGAAACTACCGATAATTGGACCAACATGTATGAAACGGAATTTTATACAGTAGATGCAAACAATAAAATTATTTTTATCCAAGCAGATGTAACAGACAAAAATGTAGACTTTCCAGCATCTCAAGATAAATTGCTAGACCTTGCATCGCCTTATATTCCAAAAGAAACAACTGTTTTAACTGACATGCAAGATGGCTCCGGCTCGACAGGCTACGAATGCCAAAGCGGCGACATGCATTTTACAATTTTACAAGCAGACACCGACGATGATGGAAAAGTAGATACACTTTATATTTCGAAAATCTAAAAAATTGGCCCACAAATGTTATGCCTCAAAGAGTTAGACTAAAAGCCTAACTTTTTGAGTTTTTTTGCATTTATCTATTAAAAAAGTTTTTTATATTGAATCGTTGCATAAAGTAACAAAAAAGACACCAAACTCCGAAAAGCTTGGTATCACTAAAATTCAATATAACGTCCTGAGAGGGATTCGAACCCCCGACCGACGGCTTAGAAGGCCGTTGCTCTATCCAGCTGAGCTATCAGGACAAATGGCTAATTTTTCAACAGCCAAGTACCATTTTATTTCGATTTCATTCGTTTGTCAATGGTTTTATGCAAGTTCGCTTATATTTTTGCAAAAAGAGAACTTTTTCAAGCCTTCAAAAGCGGAAAAACTTGCGTCAGCTCCGTCAGCTCCTGATCATCTTCGTCCATGAATTTTACGCAAATCCCTTCAGGAACACTTTCGATTAAAGCATAGGTTTTCACGCGAATTTGACCTCGCGGCAAAGAAATACTGCCAGGGTTTAAAATGAGCGTCTGATCAATGAGTTCGGCGCCCAACTCGTGTGAGTGGCCAAAAAAGACAAAGTCAGCATCAAGCTCACGCGCCCGGTAGCGTAAGTTCATTAACGTCATTTTAATATTGTATAAATGACCGTGCGTCACAAAAATACGGTACTCGCCGACCTCGATAACGAGGTCATTAGGAAAGTCAGCGCCAAAATCGCAGTTTCCACGTACCGTCTGAAAGCCTTGAATAGCAGGATCATCCTTTTCAAGTTCAGAGTCACCACAATGAATCATAGCATCCACTTTGTTTTCATATTTTTCCTTTAAACGAAGCAGGCAGTCATGTTCATGATGACTGTCGCTAACTACTACTAATTTCATAAAATGTATATCCTCCCCATGTGCTACTGCTTTCTATTTTCTCACTTTTTATCAATTTTTTCTAGTACTTTTTCAATATTCGCACCAAGATTTTTAATTGCATTCGCACGATGGCTAATTTGGTTCTTTTCAGCAGGCGTTAAATTTGCCATCGTCACACCGCGTTCAGGTAGGAAAAACAACGGATCATAGCCAAACCCGTTTTTTCCAGAAAGCGCTTGTGCAATTTTCCCTTGGCAATCACCTTCATAATAATCAACCTCGCCGTCTGGTGTGGCAAGAGCTAGTGTGCAGTGGAATCTTGCCGTACGCTTTTCATCTGGCGTGTCTCCGAGCTCGCGTAAGAGCTTTTCATTATTCTTGGCATCATTATGTGCCTCGCCAGCATAACGCGCAGAATAGACGCCCGGGGCGCCGTCTAGTGCATCTACAATTAACCCCGAATCATCAGCTAGCACCGTTTGATTTAAAATTTTCGCTACCGTCGTCGCCTTTAAAGCAGCATTTTCCGCAAAAGTCGTACCCGTTTCTTCGATTTCACCAATTTCTGGAAAATCTTTCAGCGTTAAAATTTCCACATCATATTTTTCTAAAATCCCACGAAATTCCTGTGCTTTTCCAACATTTCCCGTTGCAATTACTAATTTTCGCATCTCTTTACTCCCCTTTTATAAGCGCCGTAATATCCGCACCTAATTGTTCTTTTTGTAGCTCAACAAGCTCCGCAATCCCTTTCCGCCCTAAGCGAAGAAGTTCACTTAGTTCCTCGTCAGAAAAAGTCGCCTCCTCGCCAGTTCCTTGTAGCTCAACAAACCGCCCTGCACCCGTCATAATCACGTTCATATCAACGTTTGCAGCGCTATCCTCCACATAATTTAAGTCTAAAACCGCTTCCCCTTCATCTAAAATGCCCACACTTGTAGCGGCAAGAAAATCTTGAATCGGAAATAAGTCAAATGATTTCTCCGTATGTAACCGATAAACCGCAAGCGTCATCGCGATAAAAGCGCCAGTAATAGAAGCCGTACGCGTACCTCCGTCCGCTTGGATCACATCGCAGTCGAGCCAAATTGTTCGCTCCCCTAGCGCGTCCAAATTGACAACAGCACGTAATGCGCGGCCGATCAGGCGTTGGATTTCCATCGTCCGTCCGCTCACTTTTCCTTTGGATGATTCGCGAATGTTTCTTGAACCTGTCGCCCGTGGCAGCATGGCGTATTCAGCTGAAATCCAACCTTTTCCTTCACCACGCATAAACGGCGGAACTTTTTCTTCAATGCTCGCGTTACAAATGACCTTCGTATTTCCAGCTGAAATTAAAACCGAACCTTCCGGATGCATGATGTAGTCTTTTTCTATCTTAATCTCACGCAATTCTTCATTATTTCTACCATCAAATCTCATTTTTACACCTGATTTCCTTATTTTTCCCCAAGAGTGATGTGTTCGACATCCATTTGAGGTAGTTTTAGCCAGTCGTTTGCGATATTATGGAAAATTTTGACCGAACCTGTTGTATAAAAACGGTGATCGGTTTCGCCGCCTCTTCGTTCGAGCAAATCATGATAATCGAGCAGTGCGCTCACTTCGCTGGCCGTTTCCTCACCAGAATTAATGACCGCAACGCCTTCGCCCATCACGTTTTCAATAAGCGGCTTTAAAAGCGGATAATGCGTGCAGCCCAAAATAAGCGAATCAATTTTTGTGCTTTTTAGCGGCAAAAGTGACTCTGCAACAATTTTTTTCGCGATAGCGCTTTTATATTCGCCCGATTCCACAATCGAAACAAATTTTGGACATGCAAGTGAATCCACTTTGACTTGATTATTCAGTCCCTTCAAAGCGTTTGGATACGCCATGCTTTGAACGGTTCCAACCGTCCCGAGTACACCAATATGATTGTTGCGCGATGCTTTAAGCGCCGCCCTAGAACCAGGCTGAATAACACCAATGACAGGTATATCTAATTTCATGCGAATATCTTTTAACGCCGCAGCAGTTGCCGTATTACAAGCAATCACTAACATTTTGATCTTTCGCTCCACTAAAAAATTCGTCATTTCCCAAGTGAATTTTAATACTTCTTCTGTATCACGCGGACCATACGGACAACGTGCTGTATCACCTAAATAATAAATGTTTTCATGAGGAAGTTGCTTTAACACTTCTTTTACTACGGTTAAGCCCCCAACCCCCGAATCAATAAATCCTATTGCTCGTTTCACGGTCTCGCCTCAATTTCTATTTTAAATCTATACGTTTCCATTTTCTTATTTTTTCCCACTTTTAGCAAGTATTTTACAAAAATTATCCTTCTCTCTTTCCAATTGGGGCTACTTTTAGTTATAATAGTGAAGAAGAAAGTGGGGTATTCACAATGACAGAAGAAATTCATGAAGACGTTCAGTCGCAAATTCCAAGCTTCGGCCTTGAATTGTTGCGAGACCATCTTATTCCTGAACTACTAGGCGAGGAAACACCACATATCCTCTACTGGGCCGGAAAAGATTTAGCAAGAAAATTTCCTTTAGCTTCTCTTGATGAAATAAGCGCATTTTTTAAAAAGGCTTCTTTCGGCGAACTTACGCTTACGAAAGAGAAAAAAGACGAGTTACGGATTACTTTAAGCGGTGAGCAGGTCGAAAAGCGCTTTTTAGCGGAAGGAAATCCTACTTTTAAACTAGAAGCAGGGTTTTTAGCGGAACAAATTCAAAGTCAGCGAGGCTTCTACGCAGAAGCTTACGATGAAATCAACGCGCGGAAAAAAGAGGCGCTCCTAATTGTGAAATGGGACCGGAAAGAAACGACCGATAACGAGGAAAACTATTAAAAATCAGGTAGCACGTCATGTTTAAAAGCTGACGACTACCTGATTTTTTTATGTGTATAATTTGAAAATGTTGCAACAACCATCATAAAAGTTATTGCACAAACTATTTCTTTATCGATTTTACTTTTTAAAACTCATATTGCGTATTTCTACAACTTTCTAAACTACCTTACTAGAATAGCAACAGTCGATTCAGAAACTTTAATACTTGCACTATCATACGCAATGATGGAAACGATATCTGTCATCGAAGTAATTTGCGGGCGAGCGTAATATGAATAGTTTCCTGCTGTAACTGGAACTTTGCTTAAAGTAACTCCATTTACTTTTAACGCCACATACCTTACATTGCCCGTATATGTTCCAGATACATATTTATCTTGGTCTATTGTATAATCGTTTGCTGTAATGGTGCAAGTTGTACTCCCAGAATTGTATAATTTTACTTCCTCTCTCGCAATGACAGTACCTTTTGAGTCATAACCAATGACATACACTTTATCTGTAGTTCCATTCGTAATATTTGGTCGTGCGTAATATCGATACTTCCCATCTGTTGCAACTGGAACTTTACTTAGCGTAGCTCCGTTTACCTCTAAAGAAACATATTGCACATCACCCGTATACGTTCCAGATACATATTTATCTTGGTTTACCGTATAATCATATGCGCTAATGCTACCTGTTGAACTATTTGTATCGTTTAATGCAACTTTTGTTTTCGAAACTTCAGCACCACTTGAATCATAACCAATCATGTACATTTGATCTGTATTTGCATCTGTCTCCGTTAATCTGGCATAGTACTGATAGCTACCGCCTGTAACTGGAACTTTACTTCGTTTAACTCCTTTTACTTCTAATGCCACATACTTTACATCACCTGTATACGTTCCTGTTACATATCTATCTTGGTTTATCATATAAGGATTTACTGTAAGGGTACTCGTTATGTCACTACCTGTTTCTGTGCCAAGTAATGTAACTTTCTCTCTTGTAGTTCGGACAATTTTCGAGTCATAAGCAACGATGTACACTTGATCTGTATTTACATCTGTCTCCGTTAGTCTGGCATAGCATTCAAAGCTACCACCTGTAACTGGAACTTTACTTCGTTCAACACCCTTTACTTCTAATGCAACATATCTTACATCACCTGTATACGTCCCTGTTATGATTCTATCTTGGTTTACTGTAAAGGGATTTACTGTAAGGGTACTCGTTATGTCACTACCTGTTTCTGTGCCAAGTAATGTAACTTTCTCTCTTGCAATTTGGGCATTTTTCGAGTCATAAGCAATGATGTACACTTGATTTGTATTTACATCTGACTCCGTTAGTCTGGCATAGTATTCATAGCTGCCACCTGTAACTGGCATTTTACTTCGTTCAATGCCCTTTACTTCTAATGCAACATACTTTATATCGCCCGTATACGTCCCTGTTATGTATCTATCTTGGTCTACTGTATAAGGATTTACTGTAATAGCCCCTCCTGTCACAGTATCTGTGCTGCGTAACGTGACTTTCGTGCGTGCTAATTGTTGATTAGAAGAATCAAGCCCAACTAGATACACGTCTTGGTTTACGTCAGTAATCTCAGGCCGCGCATAATATTCAAAGCTTCCAGCCATGGGAATAGTCGCTTTTCTAAGACCATCTACTTCTAAATAAACCCTTGTCACAGCACCTGTAGCCTCTGCTTGAATACGACTATCTGTACCAACATAAAAGTCTTGGTTGACAATGATTGTGCCTGCAGCATTCGTATTTGTTTCCGTGTCAACGTTTACAACCTCTTGATTAGTTTCTGTCGCTAACACATCGTGTGGTAAAGTAGTCATAACTGTTGCAACAAACACTGTAGCTGCAATAATACTAACACTTAACTTTCTTAACTTAGCTTTTTTGTTCTTCATATTTATCTTCTCCCTTGTTTAAGATAGTCATTTAACAGCTGCCTTTAAATCTAAAAACATGTATATCTTAAAAAAAACTTTTCACAGTATACCGTTATTGATTTTATATGCTTTAGCACACCGTTTAGCCTCGCTTGTTATTTATGATTATCTTTTCTAAATAATTAAAAATTCGTTTGGATGCTCCTCCTTTGATGGGAATTATGACGAATGTGTTTTGAAATATCAAAATACACATAATCATGATACCATCAAAGAAACACACGAAATGGATACTAAAATAGTTTTCTTTGCATATTTTATGTATAAAATGTTACGTTTATTTTTTAAAAAGTATATTATTTATGTAATCAAGCCAGCGGAAAACAGAAAATTTCCTTTAGCTTCTTTTTCGGAAAAAGAAGACTTTGTTAATTGTGAAATGGGACCAAAAAAATAAAAGCATAAAACCAGACATAATCCCATTTTTAAAATGGAGTTCACTGGTTCTATGCTTTTTTGTTGCGTGATTATCTTACCGCGACTGGTGATTCAGCAATAAGACTGCCTGCATTATTATATGCAAGGACTGAAACTACATCTGTTGTCGAAGTGATTTGTGGACGTGCATAATACGTATAGTTCCCGTCTACAACCGGAATTCTACTTAAAATCGTTCCGTTCACTCTCAAAGTAATGTATTTTACATTCCCTGTATACGTTCCAACCACATATTTATCTTGATTTAATATGTAGTTATATGCTGTAATAGTGCCATCTAGTTCACTATTCGTCCCGGACAATGTCACTTTGACTCTTGAAACTTCATTGCCTTCTGAGTTATAGCCAATAACATATACTTGATCCGTATTGGCATTCGTAATATTTGGCCGCGCATAGTACTGGAAACTACCATCTGTTGCAACTGGAATACTGTAAAGAACCGTGCCGTTCACTGAAAGACCTACTTTTTTGATATCTCCTGTATACGTTCCTTTCACATAAGCATCCGCCCCAACAATAAAATTCTTAGGAGAAACTGTACCTGTTCTTATTTGTCCATCTTTTAAGGTCACTTTTGTGCGTGCTAACTGCTCATTAGAAGCATTAAGTCCAACTAAATAGACATCTTGATTTACGTGAGTAATGACATTCTTGGCATAGTACTCAAAGCTACTTGCCACAGGAATAGTTGATTTTCTCACACCATCTACTTCTAGATAAACTTTTGTCACATCTCCTGTAACTTCCGCTTGAATTCGGCTATCCACGCCAACAAGATAATCCTTTTTGACGCTGACTGTACCAGTAGATGTCTGAGTTTGTACTACAGTTGTGCTTGCACTTGACGTTTTACCATTTGCTGTTGCCGTTGCAATAATAACCGTATTCGCAGCTTGTTTTTGTATCGTTAATACATACACACCATCAGAAGCCACTCGACCTCTTGCTAACACCACACCACTTTGATTTTTCAATTCAATATCTGCATTTGGCTCTGCTGTCCCTTCTGCCCTTACTGAATCTGTTGTTAATGACTTAATGGTTGTTGGTGCAATACTTTCGCGTTTAACCGTTGTGGATGCACTTTCGGTTTTACCACTTACCGTCGCTGTAGCTGTAATAATTGTTCCCTCAGGTTGCTTTGGAATGGTCAAACTGTAGTAGCCATCTGTCGCAACTTTGCCTCTCGCAAGGATAATACCACTTTGGTTTTTCAATTCAATATCTGCATTTGGTTCCGCGGTTCCTTCTGCCCTTACTGAATCCGTTGTTATTGCTTCAATGGTTGTGGGTGCCATACGCTCTCGCACAACTGTTGTGGACGCACTTTCGGTTTGTCCCTTTGCCGTCACAGTAGCTGTGATAATTGTTCCTTCTAATTGTTTGGGAATCGCTAAATTATACCTACCGTCAGAACCTACGCTTCCAACTGCCAGTTGCGTCCCGCTTTGATTTTTAATGCTAATTATAGTGTTAGGTTCAGCTGTTCCTTCCACCCTCGTCGAATCAGTTGTAAGCTTATTAATTGTAGTAAAAGCAAGATCTGCCTCTTTCACAATGATAGAATCTACACTAAGAGCAATGGTTGATTGATTATTTACTATTTCGCGATAAGCTAATGATATTTTTATTTTAGTACCTGCTGCTTGTTTTGGAATAACAAACGCAAATGTACCGTTAGTATTGACTGTACCACTCGCAATTTGGTTCTCGGAATCATTCACTGAAATAACAATATCTGCTCCTGGCGTCGCTGTCCCACTTATTACGTTTGAGTTTGGGGTAACAGGATACGTTTCAAATGGAATACGGTCAGTATAAACGACCGTTGCATCAGCACTCGAAGTATTGCCATCTTTAGTTGCTGTCACTGTCATGACCGTATTAGCTGCTTGTTCCGCAATGCTAATTCTATATCCGCCTTCAAAATCTGCGCGTCCTGTCCCAATTTGGACACCATTGTTAGTAACCGTAATGGCTGAACCAGGTTCTGCAAAACCTTTAGCGATTGTTGATTTTGTAGTGGCACCTCCCCAAATTGTTGTAGTTCCGATGGCAGCGTTTACATTTTTAACAACTTGATTACCCACTACTTCCTGATTCGCTTCAATCGCTACCGCATTATAAGGTACTGTCGTTAGAATAGTTGACGCAATAACAGTGGACAAAACGGCACTAATGCTCAATTTCCTTAACTTAGATTTTTTGCTAGTCATGTTTGCACTCTCCCTTTTTCTTAGTTAAGACAATCTTCCAAATTAACATAACTAATCGCCTTTTTACAATCTAGAAAATATGTAAGTTCACTTTGATTTAAAGTGAGGTTGGGTAGTACTCAAGAAGTCCCCCATTGATTATTCATAAGTTTTACATACTCTGACGAACCGTTTAGATTATTTTGTTTTTTCTTGATTGCCTTTTTCTGAACAGCTAAAAATTCGCGCAGTTGTCCCTCCTTTGCTATAAAGTATAACTGTTTATTTAAACTAAAATATAAACAGTTATACTCATAATAACATCAAAAAATATACAAATAGGCTAGTAAAATAGTTTTTTAAACGAAAAATATGTATATTTTATGACATTTACAGAGAATATATGAATCTTTCTTAATCTATTTACTCTATAATAGAGTTTTAAAGAATTAAAAAAAGTAGAAAATATTTTCTACTTTTTTTCGTATTCTTCCAGCAATAAACCGTACACAACATAATCAACAAAGCGACCATTGATAAATTTTGCCTCTTTCAAAATTCCTTCTTTTCTAAAGCCTAATTTTTCAGGTAAGGACTGGCTCTTCTCATTATTAGATGCAATTTTCATTTCAATTCTATGTAACTTAAGCGTGTGGAAGCCATAATCAATTAAAAAGCGTAGCGACTTAATCATCAGGCCTTGGCCTTGAAACGGTTCAGCTAACCAATAACCTATTTCGCCACTCTGGTTGACTTTATCCATTGTATGAAAACTGATAGAGCCGACGAGTTTTCCTTCGTATTCCATCATAAATAAAGTTGGCACTTCTTCATTAACGTTCATTTGATACGCTATATTACGCGCGGTATCGCTTTTTGTTTCAGCTTTATCGCTGACCGTCAGCCAGTTTCTTAAATAACTTTTGGCCGATTTAATCAGTTCAAAATAGTCGTCTACATCATTTTTAGTTAAAACGCGAATGGTAAGTTTCTCATCAATTTGATGTTTGAACATTGGTTTTCCACCTTTCAGCCGCTATTTTAGTTGATGGCGCTTGATTTTGCCAGATGCGGTTTTGGGTAGCTCGGGCGTGATGTGGAAGGCTTTCGGAATTTTATAGGCGGCCAGTTTGGTCTTTAATGCTTCTACTAGGTGCGGCTCGCTGAACGTGGGTAAGACGACGAGGTGTGCGACTGGCACTTCGCCCCATTTGGCGTCTTTTTTTCCAACAACAGCGGCTTCTAAGACGTGTTTATCACTCAAAATGGCGTGTTCAACTTCTGTTGGGTAGATGTTTTCGCCGCCGGATATAATCAAGTCACCCTTGCGCTCTGCTACAAATAGGAAGCCTTCTTCGTCCACGTGGCCGATATCTCCGGTACGAAAGAATTCGTTTTGTGTGGCTTCGTCTGTCGCAGCCGGGTTGTTCAGATAGCCCTTGAAAACAGTTGGCCCACGCAGCCAGATTTCTCCGTCAACGTCCGCCTCATTAGCCTTTTCAATATGCAATTCCGAGGGGAACAAGATGCGGCCTGAGGAGCCGATTTTACGTTTCGCATCGGCCGGGTTTAGCGCAACAATTTGTGACGCCGTTTCGGTCATGCCATATGACTGAACAATTGGAATGCGGCGCGCAAAACAGGTTTCTAGCATGTCTTTTCGAACGGCACTTCCGCCGAGCAAAACAACACGCACGTTTTCGTGGAAAGCCGCCGAACTGTGGGCAAGTAGCCGTTCAATCATTGTCAGAACGACTGAAGCATGCGTCACGTCCCCGCTCATTAGTAGTTTCGTGACGCGCACCACATCAAATTTTTCTTCCAAAAAAACCGGAATCCCGTAAATGACCGAGCGCATCAAAATCGACAGGCCGCTAATGTGAAAAATTGGCACCACACAAAGCCACGCGTCCGAACGTGGGTTCACGCCAAAATTTAGTGCTGAAGCTGTCGCGCTGAAGAAATGGTTCCCGTAAGTTTGCAGAACGCCTTTCGGGTTTCCCGTCGTGCCAGAGGTGTACATAACCGATGCTACGTCATCAAAATCATTTTTTGTGGCAGAAAAATCTCGTGCGATTTGCGCAGCCACTTCCGAAAATGCGTGACGCGCACCGTCTAAATCCACCGAAAAATCAGCAAAGGCATCATCAAAAAGCGTACAAATGGCGCCGCTATCCAAAATCTCAAAATTCATTTCAGAAGCCGTCAACCGATTGTTCAAAAAAACCGGAATGGCGCCAAGCAATTGGAGAGCGTGAATCATCAAAAAAGTTTCCTTGTTGTTTTTTCCAAGAAGCGCCACAAAATCGCCCGGTTTAATGTTCAGGCTGGCCAGTTTTCCAGCGTTACAAAATGCGTCCCCTGCCACCTCTTCAAACGAATATTTTTCTCCGCGGAAAACAAGCGCAGTTTCATGTGGCGAAACCTGCGCTCGTTGTAATAACCAGTTCATCATGGGAATTTCGGGAATTGATCGAAGTCAGGGTCGCGTTTTTCCTTGAAGGCGTCGCGGCCTTCTTTCGCTTCATCTGTCGTATAGTAAAGAAGTGTTGCGTCCCCTGCGAGTTGTTGAATTCCCGCCAAACCATCTGTATCGGCATTAAATGCCGCTTTAATAAAGCGCAAAGCTGTCGGACTTTTCTTAAGCATTTCTTCTGCCCAAGCGACCGTTTCATTTTCCAGTTCAGAAACGGGTACGACCGTATTAATCCAGCCCATTTCAAGCGCTTCCTCGGCCGTATATTGGCGGCACATAAACCAAACTTCCTTAGCTTTTTTATGCCCGATAACGCGCGCCAAGTACCCAGAGCCATACCCCGCGTCAAAACTTCCTACGTTCGGTCCAGTTTGACCAAACTTCGCATTGTCAGCAGCAATTGTAATGTCACAAACAAGTTGCAACACATTTCCGCCGCCAATTGACCAGCCTGCAACCATTGCAATAACTGGTTTTGGAATGATACGAATGAGACGCTGTAAGTCGAGCACGTTTAAACGTGGAATTTGGTCATCGCCAACATAACCGCCGTGCCCGCGCACTTTCTGATCTCCCCCAGAACAAAACGCTTTGTCGCCTTCACCAGTTAAAATGATGACACCAATTTTTTCATCATCGCGAGCCAAATTAAACGCATCAATCATTTCCATCACCGTTTTAGGCGTAAATGCATTATGTACATGCGGACGATTAATCGTTACTTTCGCAATTCCGTTGTGCGACTCATATTTAATTTCCTCAAACACTTTCTCCGTTTTCCATTCAATCATAGAAAAAACCTCCTAAAAATGGTCATTTAACCAGTTATTTATCATTTTCGATACTTCTTCGGGTGCCTCAAGATGAACCGCATGCCCCGCATCTTTCACGGAAACGTACGTCGCATTAGGCAGTAAACTCTGCACTTCCTTGGCAATACGGCAAAACTTTTCATCAAGTTCACCCGCTATAAGCAAAACCGGTATATCAAGCTCTACCAAATCTGCCCAGTAAGAAGGCAATTCACCTGTCCCAACACCAGCTAAACTGTATATAAGCCCTGTTCCCGCTTGACTCAAACGCTCGTCACGAATTTGTTCTTGCTTATCCGCAGCTAACGACTTTTGCGAAGCAAACAAAGGCAAATTTTCCCAGTAAGCCACAAATTCCGGCACACCTTTTTCGGTAATAAATTGCGCCAAGTCCGCGTCACGGTGCCGCCGAGTTGCGCGCTCCTCATCCGTCTTGAGTCCCGGCGAACCACTTATCATAACAAGCCCGCCGTATTTTGCCTTGTTCCGCATAGTAAGCGCCAGTGCAATTCGTGCGCCCATCGAATAGCCAACTAAAACCGTAGGCTTGTCCGCTCTAACAAGCGCGTTTAATGCGGCTTCCGTCGCCTCAAGCGAATAATCATCTGGAACAGCCGAATAAGATGCGCCGTGCCCAGGCAAATCCGGCAAAATTAAATTCGCCCCGCCTAGTTCCAGCTGTCCAAATGTTTTATGTGTCCCCGTAAAACCGTGTAGCAACATCATATCAAGCTTGGCATGACGATTTATAAAACTTAAAAAGAGCTTCATTTTTTCAGGTCACGCTCCACTTGGACCGCTATTTTCTCAAAAAGAGCTTGGTGATGTGCCACATTTTCATGGCGATTTGTGCGCACTTCAATGATGTCTAACCCTTTGTTATAAGCGGCTTTGTCGAGTGCATCTTCCAAATCACATAATCGTGTAATTTCATCATAGCCCGCGCCATAAAGTGCTGCCGTATAGCGAAAATCAAGGTTTGTGGATGTGCCAAATAGCGACTCAAAATATTTCGGCGTCTTCGCCTGAGGAAGAAACGAGAAAATCCCGCCGCCATCGTTGTTCACCACAATAATCGTCAAGTTCAAGTTGTATTTTTTGGCCATCAGTAGGCCGTTCATATCATGATAAAAAGATAAATCGCCGATAAGCAAATACATCGGTTGAACAATCGTACTCGCACCAAGGGCGGCCGAAACAACACCATCAATGCCGTTTGCTCCGCGGTTTGCAAGCATCTTCACCCGCTTATCCGTCTGCATGAAATACGTGTCCACATCCCGAATCGGCATGCTGTTCCCAATAAACAAACCCGACTGATCCGGCAGATGCTCCCGCAGCACACTCACAATTTGCCCTTCCTCCAAGCCAGCTGTTTCTTTTATATGGGAAGAAAGCACGTTTTGCGCAGACGCGTTTAGTTTGTGCCACACAGAAAGCCAATTCTCCGGAGCCGCAAACTCCGCCTGAGTCATCTCCTCAAGTAGGAAACGCTCATCGCAATGAATCATATCCGTTACACCCTTCACCGGGTCCCGCCAAGCCGCCCCAGGATCAACAACGAAAGTCCGCACATCGAATGATTCTAGCCAAATTTTCAGTGACTTCGATACTGGCATCGCCCCAAAACGAACGACCATTTCAGGTGCCATCGCCGAACAAAACGCCTCGTTTTTTAGCAGTGCATCATATTGATCCACCACAACCGTATCTTTTTCGCCGTATGACCGAAGACCAGACAGCGGGTCCGCCAAGATTGGCCAACCCAATTTTCGCGCCGCCTGAACTAATTTTCCTTCCAAATTCTTCTTATCAAGCGGTCCCGCAATGATGACCCCTTTTTTCCCAGAACAATCTGCGAACATTTTATCTAGCGCTTCCTGCTCTAAAACTTCATGCGTATAATAAATCCGCACGTGATGTTTCTTCTTACCCGTCTGTGTAAACGGCGAAGGATCTAAAATCGGCGTTAATGGTTCCCGTAGTGGGAAGTTCAAATGTACTGGTCCCCGCGGCGTTTTGAGCGCAATATCAACTGAACGACTACCGTGCCATTTCGCATAGCGTAGCATCTCATCTGTTCCTTCTGGTATCGCCATATCGACCATATCTTTCACGTGGGTGCCAAACAACTGAATTTGATCCATTGCTTGCGGCGCCCCAACATTTCGCAGTTCATGCGGTCTATCTGCCGTTAAAACAATGAGCGGAATTTGGGATAAATTCGCTTCTGCCACTGCCGGAAAATAATTGGCCGCAGCCGTTCCACTTGTGCAGAGTAGGACAACCGGATTTTTCGAAGCTTTTGCGATGCCAAGAGCGAAAAAACCAGCCGAACGTTCGTCCACATGAACATGAATTTTAAGCGTCGGGTGTTCCGCCATTAAAAGCGCAATTGGAGTTGATCTTGATCCTGGGCTAATAACAGCTTCTTTGACACCTGCTTGAATTAATTCTTCGATAAAAGCAGTTAAATATGCGGTCATTGTTTCTTGGTGACTCATTCGACATTGCCTCCTAAAACACGTAACATCGGTTGAAATTTGACTTTTGTTTCTTGTAATTCTTCTTCTGGAACGGAATCAGACACAATCCCGCAACCTGCGTAAAGCACGCCAAGCGAGTCAATGACTAGCGCTGAACGAATTGCTACAGCGAATTCGCCATCAAAATCCGTGTCAATAAACCCAATTGGTCCACCGTAAAAACCACGGTCACTTGTTTCCTTCATACGAATAATCGCCCGCGCTAAATTTTTAGGTGAACCGCCAAGCGCCGGCGTCGGATGCAGCGCCCGCAAAATTTGCAGAATATTTACATCATCACGCTTTTTCGCATGAACATTCATATAAAGATGTTGGATATCCCGATTTTTTAAAAGAACCGGTTCACTGGAAATCGTTAAGTCATCTGCAAATTGTTGTAAGGTTTCTTCAATCATTTCCACAACATAATGATGTTCTCGTAAATTTTTCGCATCTTTCAATAAAGCATTCCCGAGTTTATCATCTTGTTCTGCCGTTTCGCCGCGTTTGGCCGACCCTGCTACACAAGAAGAGTGGATTTTATCATCAGAAACCGCTACTAATCGTTCTGGCGTAGCACCAAAGAACAATGCAGCACCTTTTTCCATCACAAAAAAGTAGCTATTTTCTTGTGTATCCATCATTTTTTGAAGAACTGCACCACTATCAATTTGTTTGCTAAAACGCAAGCCCATTCTTCTGGATAACACCACTTTATGTAAGTCTTCCGAATCTTTTAGCAGCGCAATAATATCACGCGCATTTTCCAAAAATTCATCCGTTTCTAATTCCTTAGCTGTAATGAGCGAATTCACTTCCATATCTGGACGTTTCGCTTCCATAATTTTTTCCCACTGACCTTTTACGGCTTCCAATTTTTTAAGCTCATCGTCAGGATAAACGACTAAGTTAACCGTCAAAAAAACTTTCTCGCTCTTTTTCGTCAACATAAACAGTGGCAAGTAAAATAATCCATCTTTAAAAGCTTGCCATTCTTTATCTGTTTCGCGTTCTGGATCAAATTTGAACCCACCAAAATAAAGCGGCCCTGTCTCTTTTTCAGTCGCGTTGGTCACCGTTCTTAATTTTAAAGCCTTTAGTTTATCTTCTAAACCAGAAAAAGCATCCTTTGCTTTATCCGCAGCTAAATATTGTTCGGTTACACCAAAGCCAGCCAGTGTTAGCGTCATCTCAGGATTTTGCCAAAAGAAACGCTCGCCAGAAAAGGCATCTTTTGCTTTTTGATACAAAATATGAGGCGCCAAATCTTGTGAGTATTCAGTTACCCAACTCAGAAGAGCAGGTTTATCTTTTGTTGCATGACGTTTCGCTTGTTCAAATAAAGCAAGAGGTAATGTAATTCCCATTTTTTTCATCGCTCCTTTACTAACACTCCTTCTATTATATCAAAAATAAAATCTTCCTGCTCATTTTGCGATTTTGGCTTTATTCATTGACGAAACTCACTATTTTCCCTAAAATGAAGAAAGGATATTTTAAAAAAGGAGCGAATAAAATGGCAGCGCAGGAAAGACAAGTTCTAGCCAGACAATCTGGTTTTAAAAAATGGTGGACGCTACTTCGGCCCCACACTCTAGTTGCCTCTTTTGTGCCCGTATTTTTAGGTACATCCGTTGCAATGCTCTACTCAAATCTTCATTTCACACGTTTTCTCGTGATGCTTGTTGCATGCTTTTTCATTCAAACATCAGCAAACTTGTTCAATGAATATTACGACTATAAAAAAGGGCACGATGATGAACACTCGGTTGGAAACGGCGGAGCCATCGTAAGAAATGGTATACGCCCGGGATTCATTCTTTTTCTAGCGATTACCCTTTACATACTTTCCATTCTAGGCGGCGTTTATTTATCGATGGAACTAAACTGGTATGTTGGCTTGCTCGGCGCAATTTGCATGCTCGTTGGCTACTTATACACTGGCGGCCCATATCCAATCGCTTACACCCCTTTTGGTGAAATTATGGCCGGATTTTTCATGGGTGGCGTCATAACTTTCATATCATTTTACATTCAGGCGGAATTTATTGGCACACAAATCGTTTATATCTCCATTCCAATCATGGTTCTCGTAGGCAATTTATTACTCGCAAACAGCATCCGTGATTTAGACCCAGATAAAGCAAATGGGCGCTTGACACTTGCCATCTTACTTGGAAGAAGAAACGCCACAATTTTGTTCGCCCTCGCCTATGTTTTCGCTTATGCTTTTGAAATCTCGCTTATTTTCTGGGCAGGTGCGCCGTACTGGACCCTACTCATTTTAATAAGTGCTCCAGAAGCGATTCGTTCCGTCAGACGTTTCATCGGCAGAACGGAACCAATCACTATGATACCGGCAATGAAATCCACATCGAAAGCCATTACGATTTTTGGTATCGTACTCGCGATTAGTTACTTACTAAGTTTGCTTCAAATGAATTTATTTTAAAAATAGTTCAGAAAATCATTTCGCGATTTTCTGACCTTTCGTTTAGCGCAAAAAACAGGCTGCATTTATACGACATGCACCTGTTTTTTTGATTTTGCATATTCCAATAATTCGAGCGATAAATCGTAGCGTAAAAACGGCGTAATAATGTAAATTCCGTTAAAATGCGTACGAATCGCATCAATGATTTCTTTTGAGATTAGCATGCCTTCTTCGTTGCCACGACCCGCTTTTTCGGCTTCGCGCATTCGTTCACGGACTTCATTTGTCAGCCTGATACCTGGAACTTCATTGTGCAAAAATTCCGCATTTCGGCTTGATAGAAGTGGCATGACGCCAACAAAAATGGGGACGGAGATTTCTGCCGCATCAAGCGCCTCTTTTAAGATGGCGGCCTTCTCCACATCGTAAATGGGCTGTGTAATGATGTAGTCCGCGCCGTATTCCACTTTTCGCTGAATCAAACGGACCGCTTTTTCCACATTGAGAACGTTCGGGTTGAACGCAGCTGCGACGTTGAAACGCGCCTTTTCCTTGAGCGACTTGCCTGTATAAGAAATTCCATCATTGAACTTTTTAATGAGTTGAATGAGCTCGACCGAACGTAAATCAAAAACAGAGGAAGCACCCGGGAAATCGCCCACTTTCGTTGGATCGCCTGTCACAGCGAGAACATCATGCAAGCCAAGCTTATGGAAACCCATGATGTGCGAATGCATGCCTACGAGATTGTGATCACGTGTTGTTAAATGAATGAGCGGCTTAATGTTGTGCTCGTGCTTTAAGATCGAAGCAATCGCCATGTTGCTAATGCGCGGCGTCGCAAGCGAGTTATCGGAAATCGTAATCGCATCAGCTCCAGCCGTATCGAGCGCCTTTGCGCCTTCAAAAAATTGCGCCGTATCAAACGTCCGCGGCGGATCGAGTTCGACTAGCACCGTGCACTCATTCTTCACTTTATCCACTAAACGAACACCTTCATGCGTGTCTGGCTCTTCAGGAACAAGTTCGATGATGGGACGAACTTCCTTTGTTCGAACTGGTTTAGTTGACCGACGTCCCGCCCGGAACGCCCGAATATGGTCTGGTGTCGTCCCGCAACAACCGCCAATGATGCGTGCGCCCTGCTTGCGGAAAATTTCACCATATTCCTCAAAATAATCCGTTTCCGCTTGATAAATGATTTTTCCTTCCTGCATTTCAGGTAGACTAGCATTCGGATATGCTGCCAAATAGGCGTTATCTAGGAGTGGCACCGTTTCAAGCGCGCGTGCCATATGATAAGGACCAAGCCGACAATTCACGCCTACAACATCTGCGCCTAGATTTGCCAATTCCTGCAAAACATCAGGTAGCTTCTCCCCGTTTTGAAGTAGCCCCGGTTCATGCATCGAAACATTCGCTACAACTGGCAAATCTGTATTTTCCCGTACAATTTTTAATACGGTTTTAAGCTCGTTAGGATCATAAAATGTTTCAAGAAGAATCGCATCCACGCCCTCCAGCAAAAAACAATACAACTGTTCCCGAAAACTACGTTTGATTTCTTCAAGTGGAGCCTGTTCCACTTTTGAATCACTAGCCCCGTTAATGCCGCCAATCGTTCCAAAAACATAAGTCCCTGTGCCACTGGTCGCTTTTTTCGCCAACCTAATAGCCGCCTGATTTATCCGTTTAATTTCATCTTCTAAGCCGTAACGCTTCAGCTTTATATAGTTTGCGCCGTACGTATTCGTTTGGATAATATCCGCGCCCGCTTCAATGTAAGCGCGGTGAATAGCAAGTACGTCATCTGGGTGCGTCACATTTAATTCTTCAAACGAACGGTCTACACCGTACGAATAAAGCAAAGTTCCCATTGCCCCGTCTGCAATTAAAACTTTCTCACTTAAATCTTTACGCAAATTCATGGCCGTACCGCCTCCTTAGAAGCGCATTCGAACGCCGTTTTGAGATCGTTCACCAAATCGTCCGCGTCTTCAATGCCAACTGAAATGCGCAACAGCTCATCAGTTAAGCCGTATGATTCCCGCAGTTCTCGCGGAATATCCGCATGTGTTTGCGTAGCAGGATACGTAATTAAACTTTCAACGCCGCCTAAACTTTCAGCAAAAGTAAAAAGCGAAACACTTCTAAGTAGCGGTGAAATAAGCGCGGCATTTTCAATATAAAAGCTAATCATGCCACCGCGCCCTGGATACTTCACTTCTTTGACTAAAGCATGGTTTTCGAGAAACTGAACGACGCGTTTAGCATTTCTTTCATGCTCTCTAATGCGTAGTGGTAGCGTTTTAAGCCCGCGAATTAAAAGCCACGAATCAAATGGTGACAGCACTTCGCCCGTTTCATTTAAAGCCGTCGCATAAAACTCACCGAGCTCATCACTTCGCACAATGACTGCTCCCGCCAGAACATCATTATGACCGCCTAAATATTTCGTAGCGCTGTGAATGACAATATCTGCCCCGAGATTTAACGGCTGCTGCAAAATGGGCGTATAAAAAGTGTTATCCACAATGAGCAAAAGCTGATGCGCGCTCGCAAATTGTGCCACTTTTTCAATATCCACTTCCTGCATAAGCGGATTTGTCGGCGTTTCAATAAAAATCGCTTTCGTATTCGGCTGTAAAAGCCCGTCAAGCTCATCAAACACTTTTCCGTCCCAATATGAAAATGCAATCGCATACTGCCGTTCAAGCGTCCCAAAATAGCGAAAAGTCCCACCGTACAAATCTTGCAAACTAATAATGTGGTCACCCGTTTTAAACTTTTTAAAAACAAGCTGAACCGCGCTCATACCAGAACTTGTAGCAAAACCATATTTCCCGTCTTCAAGTTCTGCGAGCGCCTCCTGTAAAACATCGCGCGTCGGGTTTGCCGTCCGCGTATAATCGTACCCAGTATCCACCCCAATATCCGTATGGCGGTAAGCCGTTGAGAAATAGAGTGGCATGTTGACCGCACCAGTTTTCTCACATTTTTTATTACCAATTTGTGCTGAAATCGTCTGCTTACTTAATTTTCCCATCGAGCTTCCCCCGTTCTCTATTTTTCTAAAATGGTATAGGCCTCGCGAATTTCCTTTGTAGCGGAAACCATATCACGAAGCGCGGCAACCGTTTCTTCTTCCTTCCGCGTTTTAAGCCCACAATCCGGATTAATCCAGAAATTTTGAACTGGAATCACGCGAAGCGCGCGCTCAATATTCGTTTTAATTTCAGTCGTACTTGGAACGCGTGGGCTATGAATATCATAAACACCAAGCCCAATTTCCTTATCGTAATGATACGCTTCAAACGTGGAAATAATTTCCCCGTGACTACGCGACGTTTCAATCGAGATAACATCGGCGTCTAGCGCACTAATCGCATCGATAATGTCATCAAAATCCGAGTAGCACATATGCGTATGAATTTGCGTTTCGTCCGCGACACCGGAAGTCGTTAGCTTGAAAGCATAAACCGCATCGTTCAAGTATTTTTCCCATCTCGAACGCTTCAGCGGCAACCCTTCGCGGAGCGCCGGCTCATCAACCTGAATCACTCGAATCCCATTTTCCTCTAATGCAAGAACTTCCTTCCTAAGAGCAAGCCCCACTTGGTTGAAAACATCGCTTCTTGGAATATCGTCTCGCACAAAGCTCCAATTGATGATGGTTACGGGGGCGGTCAGCATCCCCTTCACAGGACGATTCGTGAGTGACTGGGCAAATTTGCTTTCCTTCACCGTAATATTTTCCGTAAAAGCCACATCCCCGTAAATAAGTGGCGGACGCACCGCACGCGAGCCATATGACTGCACCCAACCAAATTTCGTCGCCTGGAAGCCTGCTAATTTTTGTCCAAAATACTCGACCATATCCGTCCGTTCAAATTCACCGTGCACAAGAACATCAAGGTCCAGATCCTCTTGAATGCGAATCCAGCGTTCCGTTTCCTGTTCAATGTATGTTTCGTACTCCGCTTTCGTAATATCCCCTTTTAGGAAAGCCGCGCGTTTTTTGCGAACTTCAGGCGACTGCGGGAAACTCCCAATTGTTGTCGTCGGTAAAAGCGGCAAATTCAGCCATTCGTGCTGGGCTTTAATCCGCGTTTCAAATGGGCTTTTTCGTTCAGCAGAAATGCTACTAAGCTCTGAAAGCTCCGTTTGAACCGCCTTGTTATTCCGATGTTCCGAACGATTCAATTCTGAAACGGCAAGCTCTGCTTTTTCAAGCTCGCTAGACACCGCCTCCGCTCCGTCTGAAACAGCTTTCGCGAGAAGAACGACTTCATCCAATTTTTCATCCGCAAAAGAAAGACCATCGTACAGCACTTTATCCAAATTCGGCTCGCTTTTTTTCGTCACCGGAACATGCAGTAGCGAACTCGCCGGCTGTACAATCAGTTTATCCTTTTGCACAAGTCGCGTTAAAATTTCAAGCTCCGCACGTTTCGCCTGAACATCCGCCCGCCAAACATTGCGCCCATCAATGATTCCCGCCGCCAAATATTTATTATCTGGAAAACCAAATTTTTGAATTCTCTCAAGCGTCTCACCATGGTCGTGAACGAAATCCAGTCCAATCGCATCCACCGGCAATTTTACAACCGCCTCATACGCGTCCACACTTTCAAAATACGTTTGCAAAATCAATTTCGCATGTGGCGCCGCTGCGCGTAATTCCGCGTACACCTCTTCAAAAAGTGCTACTTCTTCTTTTGCTAAACTCGTCGCAAGAATTGGTTCGTCTAGTTGAATCCATTTCGCGCCCGCCGCATCTAGCTCTTCAATAATCGTTTTATAAAGCGGTAAGAACTTCTGAACTAAACTCGCGAAATCATTTTTATCGGCACCTTTTCCAAGTTTCAAATAAGTAATTGGCCCAATGATGACCGGCTTTCCATCAATACCTAGCTCCTTTTTCGCTTCTAAATAAGCTTTTAGCGCCCTATTCTCTAAGAGTTTCGGCTCCACATCGTCAAGCTCTGGAACGATGTAATGGTAATTCGTGTTGAACCATTTCGTCATCTCAGAAGCAACCGCCGTATCGTTCCCGCGCGCGATGTCAAAATATGTACGTAGCGACACCTCGTTCGTAAAATTCCCAAAACGTTTCGGAATCACACCAAACGCCACACTCAAATCAAGCACATGGTCGTACAGTGTAAAATCATTGACCGGAATAATCTCAATCCCTTTTTCTTTCTGTTTGTTTAAAGCAGCCAATCGAATCGCCTTTGTTTCAGAAAGAAGTGTATCTTCTGAAATTTTGTTATTCCAAAAATTTTCTAACGATTTTTTCCATTCGCGATTCTCTCCAAGACGTGGATACCCTAAATTTGAACTAAGTACTTTTACCATTTACCTCATCCTCTCTTTTTTATGACGCGAAAAAGCCTCCCTAGATAGAGAGGCTAAAATAATTCGAAAATAAACGAAAAATTAGTTCTCTCTTATCTTTCAAAGCAACATGCTTTGCAGGATTTAGCACCTTTTCAAAAAACTTGAAAGGTTGCCGGGTTTCATCGGGCCAGTCCCTCTACCACTCGTTATAAGAGTTTCATATTTAATTTACATATCAAATGTATTGAAATCATAATACCAAAAATAAATCTATGCTGTCAATCTTTTTTTTGAAAATAATAAAATTCCTCCCAAAATAAGAAGCAGAGCAATCGTAAAATAAAAGCTCCTCGGGCCGACCATAGTAATCAAAGCCCCCGCTACACTCGGCCCCAAAATACTCCCCACACTAAAACACATCCCCACCAAAATATTTCCAGCAGGAAGAAGATCAAGCGGCGTCAAATCCGTCATATATGAAAGCCCAAGTGAATAAAGCGATCCCACAAGTATCCCGAGCACAAAGAAAATCACAATAAAAAGCACACTACTCGAAACAAATGCTGTTAGGAAGAAAACGAGACCACCTAAAAACGTTAAAATTGGCAACACGCGCCCGCGCCCCATCCGATCACTAAAAATCCCAATTGGAACCTGAAACAAAATCGTCCCTACCGAGAAAGCAGAAATAATAAACGTAATCATATATGTTTCAATCCCAAACCTAAGCCCCACAATTGGGAAAGTCGCGTTTAAACCCGTCTCCAAAACACCATATAAAAAGGGTGGTATCATCGCTACTCAAGCAATTTTCATCACATCAGAAAAACGCTTCATACTATCGAAAAAAGAAATTTTGCGAATTTCCGTCCCTTCCGAAATAAATTCATTTTTCAGCGTCAAAATTAATCCCCACGCCAAGAGAACTAACACACCGGAAATATAAAATGGCAAATTAGGACTTACATCCATCAAATTCACAAGCTGCGGTCCAACCGCAAATCCAAGTGAAAAAAACAAGCCATAAATCGCCATATTCCTGCCACGTTTGCTCGGTTCCGTCGTAGCTCCAATCCAAGTTTGCGACGAAAAATGTAGCATATGATCCCCCACACCAATAACAAGACGCAGCAAAAACCAAAAATACAAATTAAACCACATCGGGAACAAAAATAGCGCCACCGCAACTAATCCCCCGCCAACCACAATAATCGGCTTAAATCCAAATTTATGTAGCGGCGCTTCAATAAATGGCGACACCAACAAAACTCCAATATAAATCCCCGTCGCATGAAATCCATTCACACTCGAACTAATCCCCATTCCTTCAAAAATAATCGCAATCAGCGGCAACAAAAGCCCTTGTGACAGCCCCGAAATCGCCACTATAACCGTCAAAATCCAAAACTTCCTCCTATTTCGCATCCAATCCAGCCCTCCAATTTCCAACCAAAATAAGAACAATGCCTCTGCATTGTTCTTATACTTATAATGATGACCCGTACGGGATTCGAACCCGTGTTACCGCCGTGAAAGGGCGGTGTCTTAACCGCTTGACCAACGGGCCTTACTGGCGGAGAAGGAGGGATTTGAACCCTCGCGCCGCGTTAACGACCTACACCCTTAGCAGGGGCGCCTCTTCAGCCACTTGAGTACTTCTCCAGTATAAAATATAAACTCCACAGGCAGGACTCGAACCTGCGACCGATCGGTTAACAGCCGATTGCTCTACCAACTGAGCTACTGTGGAATAAAATGGGCCTAAATGGACTCGAACCATCGACCTCACGCTTATCAGGCGTGCGCTCTAACCAGCTGAGCTATAGGCCCAAAAAAGCGGGTGAGGAGAATCGAACTCCCGACAACAGCTTGGAAGGCTGTGGTTTTACCACTAAACTACACCCGCATAATACACATAAAAGTGGCTTGGGACAGAATCGAACTGCCGACACCTTGAGCTTCAATCAAGTGCTCTACCAACTGAGCTACCAAGCCAAATGGCGGTCCCGACGGGATTTGAACCCGCGATCTCCTGCGTGACAGGCAGGCATGTTAACCCCTACACCACGGAACCACGATTGCGGGGACAGGATTTGAACCTGCGACCTTCGGGTTATGAGCCCGACGAGCTACCAGACTGCTCCACCCCGCGATAATAATATTAAATTGGCCCACTTAGTCACAAATAAAAAACGGAGGAAGAGGGATTCGAACCCCCGCGAGCTTTTACACCCCTGTCGGTTTTCAAGACCGATCCCTTCAGCCAGACTTGGGTATTCCTCCACGATATAATAATAAAAAGTGCTAAGTGGACCTTGCAGGACTCGAACCTGCGACCGGACGGTTATGAGCCGTCTGCTCTAACCAACTGAGCTAAAGGTCCAAATTTTAAAGATAGCGGCGGAGGGAATCGAACCCACGACCTCTCGGGTATGAACCGAACGCTCTAGCCAGCTGAGCTACGCCGCCACATTAATAAAGATTTAATTTAAAATTTGGTGGAGCCTAGCGGGATCGAACCGCTGACCTCCTGCGTGCAAAGCAGGCGCTCTCCCAGCTGAGCTAAGGCCCCAAATTATAGAATTTAATAATGGTCGGGAAGACAGGATTTGAACCTGCGACCCCTTGGTCCCAAACCAAGTGCTCTACCAAGCTGAGCTACTTCCCGTAAAATAAGCGCGCCCAGAAGGAGTCGAACCTCCAACCGCCTGATTCGTAGTCAGGTACTCTATCCAGTTGAGCTATGGGCGCAATATAGAAATGGTGCCGAGGACCGGAATCGAACCGGTACGGGTATCACTACCCGCAGGATTTTAAGTCCTGTGCGTCTGCCAGTTCCGCCACCCCGGCAAGGGCATAAAAAGAAACTTAAGCGGAAGACGGGGTTCGAACCCGCGACCCCCACCTTGGCAAGGTGATGTTCTACCACTGAACTACTTCCGCATAAATATAAGTGCGGGTGAAGGGACTTGAACCCCCACGCCTCGCGGCGCCAGATCCTAAATCTGGTGCGTCTGCCAATTCCGCCACACCCGCAAAGAGTGAGCCGTGCAGGGTTCGAACCTGCGACCCTCTGATTAAAAGTCAGATGCTCTACCAACTGAGCTAACGGCTCTTTATACTAATGTATGTAAGACTGATTAAGAAAAAGATGGTGCCGGCTGCAAGAGTCGAACTCGCGACCTACTGATTACAAATCAGTTGCTCTACCAACTGAGCTAACGGCTCTTTATACTAATGTATGTAAGACTGATTAAGAAAAAGATGGTGCCGGCTGCAAGAGTCGAACTCGCGACCTACTGATTACAAATCAGTTGCTCTACCAACTGAGCTAAGCCGGCATAAAAATGGTGGAGGTTAACGGGATCGAACCGCTGACCCTCTGCTTGTAAGGCAGATGCTCTCCCAGCTGAGCTAAACCTCCAAAATCATTGCCCGGCAGCGACCTACTCTCACAGGGGGAAGCCCCCAACTACCATCGGCGCAGAGAAGCTTAACTACCGTGTTCGGGATGGGAACGGGTGTGACCTTCTCGCCATAACTACCAGACAATGAAAGAAAGAACGTTGTTCTCTCAAAACTAGAGAAGAAAAGTGTTGAGTTACAAAGTAACGAAAACCAGATTAAAAGGTTAAGTCCTCGATCGATTAGTATTTGTCCGCTCCATATGTCGCCATACTTCCA
>NZ_FYBO01000017.1:0-45075 GCF_900186135.1 Listeria sp. ILCC792 | reverse complement strand
GTCTTTCATTTTACCCATCTCTCCCACGTGCTCGCTGAACACGGCTTCGTTGGATTTAATTTCCCGCATGTTTGTTCCTCCTGATGTTTGACCTGTCGTTCTAGTATACCATTCAAACAGGAGGTGAATTGTGACTACTTTGTGAAATTTTCCGGCATTTATACACCCAAAAAGCAGCTTTATGGACCTTCAATAAAAAACGAGGTGGGAAAATGTTTTCCCACCTCGTTTTGTATTCGTTTATTTATTTTCTTTCAAAAAAGCATCGTATTGTTTTTGTAGTTCTTTTCTAACCTTTTCGTAGCCAGCTTTTTCGAGTTTTTTGTTCATTTCTGGGATTGCTTTATCTGGATCAAGAGTTCCTGTGTTTAAACCATCGATGTATTGATTCATTACGTTAGCAATGTTTGAAAGCTCGGTTTTAATGGAATCCGTTTTGACGTTAAAGCCGAGAAGTGGTGACTGTGTTGCGTTTGCAATAGAATCATCACGTGTTTTAATCATGTCATCTGTAACGTTTGCAGTTGGGTAAAGAATTTTGTTATTTCCTGTGTTCCAAGCAGATAAATGGTTGTTCGCTTTGTAGCCATCTAATATTTTTGCGTGACCATTATCTGTTTTTTCCCAACTTTTACCTTCTTCACCGTAAACAAGTGTGTTTAGCACGTCTGGATTAGAATTTAAAACGCCGAGAACCTCAACTGCTTTTTCTTTGTTTTTTGAGTTACTTGAAACGACAAAGTTTGCCATTTGAGATTGCGCATTTGTTTTAGATGGGTTTGTAATTGGACGGGATACAAGTTCCTGACCAGCAACTTGCGTAAGTAACATATCACCGTAATCATATGGACCTTGTGTTTCTTGACGAGCAAACCAAGTTGCCCCGTCTAATGGGTATTCCGTTGTATTCGTTGCAGCATCTTGTGCGATATAGCCTTTTTTGTAGAAACCATGCATTGCGCGTAAATTGTCACGTAGTTCTGTTGTATCAAACTGGTTCACAATTTTCGTTGTATCACCTTTTAGGTCTACGGCAAATGGCATGCCATTTTCAATTGGATATTCTAATTCTGCCTCTACTTTAAAGCCTTGTCCAGCGGCTAGCGGCATAACACTTTTTTCGTTTTTCTTAATTGTCGCTAGAAGTGGTTCTAAATCCGCATACGTATTTACATTTGATACATCTAAATTATATTTATCCAAGTATTGCTTGTTGAATGTTAGAACTTGTTGCGCGAACACATTGCCGTTTACAGGCATCGCGTACAATTTCCCATTAATCGAATTCCCTTTTATATAAGCAGGATCTAGTTGATCGTAAGCTTCTTTAGCATATTTCGGTAAAAGTTCCGTTAAATCAGCGTATGCGCCTTTTTGTGCGTTGATGACATAGTTATTTGCGAAGGCGATATCGTAGTTTTCACCTGAGGATACCATAACGGACATTTTCTTGTCGTAGTCACCCCAAGAAATGAAACGCATATCAAGCTTAGCGCCCGTTTCTTTTTCAATTGTTTCGTTTGCTTTTGCTAACAACTTATCGAAGCCTTCTGGTTTATCTCCGATTTGATACATGACAATTGTATCTTTATCGCTGCCTTTTGCAGAATCAGACGAACCACACGCCGATAGTGAAACAAGAAGGACTGTTGCAAGAATTCCTGTTGTTAATACCTTTATCCACTTTTTCATTTTTCCTTCCACTCCTCTTTAAAATATATAGTTTAATCCAAATAAAGAAAACGCTTTCTAGAAAAAATTATACTATTTGTCCATACTTCCAAAAAGGTATAAATCATATTAAAAAAGCTATAAACTATAGTTTTTGTATAATCGATACGGTAAATTTGAACTCGTCTGGTAGT
Source organism: Listeria sp. ILCC792 (assembly GCF_900186135.1). NCBI lineage: Bacteria > Bacillati > Bacillota > Bacilli > Caryophanales > Listeriaceae > Listeria > Listeria sp. ILCC792. Next base: position 43,210 of record NZ_FYBO01000017.1, on the reverse strand, counting down.
CCATTTCGGCGAGCTCTTCCGCAGTTTTAGTTGCTTTTGGTAAATCGTTTTCGACAAGCGCTTGGGCTAAAACGAGTTCGCATTCCGCACGCATTAGGCACGGTGCGATTTCAGTTTGAAAGCGCGAATTGGGTAGCTTTCCTAGCTCACGCAGCGCCAAAACGAGTTTTTCTACTTCGTCATAAATTCCTTCTGCATCTTTTTCGCGGAGCAACGTTTGATGGTGCAACGACAAGCCAAAATGAACGCGGGTATTTTGATTGTGCGCTATGAAAATCCGAAAACTTGGCAGGAAGTCGCCTGCAAATTCGGTGAGGACCGCGTCAAAATCCTCGCTGCCACTGTACCAGGCGAACTGGCTCATATGATGAAGCGTGATTTTGGAGAGTTCCAGTGCGGGCATCGGATTTGCGACAAGCCCAATTGCACCGTTTTCCGCCAAATACGGCGTCCGATTTTCATAAGGAGAAAGAAAAAATTGCTTCTTATCGTCCTCAAAGTCGTTGACCGGCGTGTTATCCCAAACAATAATGGGATGCCCGTAAACGTCCCGCATGCGCTGCATATCAGCCGTTGTAATCGCATGCGCGAGCGTCTCGGGGCCCGTCCAAAAGAACGGAATTTCAGGCGGCGTATGTTTTTCGAGCTCTTCCAAATACGGCGAATCAAAGCCATTGTCATATTCGGTCGGACAGACGACAAGCTCGTAATGAACAAGCGTCTCGCGCAAAAACGCATCAACCGCGCGAACTAAATAGGCATGCGCCACGCCCGGCGTCGCAAAGCGCTTTTTTGTTTCGCCTTTCAAAATATAGTCAATATCATCGAGCAACAAACCAAAACGCGTCACACCAACATCAATTAGCTGCTTTAATTTCGCAAAAAGGGCCTTTAAATCAGCCTCTGACGTATAATCAATATCATTTCCCGGGCTAATCATATAGTAAAAATCAATGTCCCAGTCGGCCGAAAAATGCACATATTCTTCAAAAAGAGCAAGTTCCTTTTCGGGATAAAACTCACGCCAATTCATGCGAGAAAGCGTATCATGTTTTGGCGCGTACATATATGTGTTCAGCTTATGGTCACGAATGAAACGGAGAGCTTCTAGCCTGTCCTCGTGCTGCCATGGTCTGCCATAAAAACCTTCAACAATGCCGCGCATCGGCAAGGACGCCGCGTGACTAATTGCCCCAAGTGGCACAAAAATCGTATCCGCACGCATCACAATGTGCTCCATAAACGCTTCCATTCCATATCTCAGGCCGCGCCGACAAGACGCGTGAATGGTCACTAGCTCCCGGTCAACCTCAAGTCTAAAGCCATCGCCTAGAATCCCACGGTCAAAAACGTGACGCAGTCTTAAATCGCACATTTCTTCCGTGTCACCCGGCAAAATGTCAAATAAGTGTCTCGGGTTCTTCATTCCGTACGGCACATCTACTGGCTTGCCGAAGCGAATGAAGCGGCTTTCCAAGCGCAATTTAAACGCGCCCTTTTTAAACGAAAGATATTCGCCTGTTAAATATTTTTCTTTGTATTTCACGCTTTTTCCTCCTATTCGATAGGGTCGAAATTCGCTTGATATTCCTCACGAAACTCCTTTGGCGAGATGCCGCAAATCTTCTTAAAACTTTTATAGAAGTAGCCCGCGCTCGTATAACCCGTTTTTTCCGCGATTTCGCTAATCGTCATGCCCGTATCCACCAAGAAACTTTGCGCCTGCTTAATGCGATATTGATGCAAACACTGGGAAAAACTTTTGTTCGTTTCTTTTTTGAAAAGCTGACCGAGGTACATCGTGTTCATGTGAATCCTGCCAGCGATTTCCTTCAGCGACAGTGCAAGATGATATTCCTCTTGGACGATTTCGATAACGTCTTGCACGTGCTGCGAATACATTCTCCGACCTTTACTACTTCTAATTTCTTCTATCGTGTCCCAAATGACCGGTTCAAGTTCTTCAAAATTAAGGCCCGATGTAATCTTTTCCGCCTGATTTTGGTAAAATGTTTCACTTAAACCTTCGAATTGGCGATATAGGTCAATGAAAATCAGGAAAATGATATGCCGGGTATAATCTGGTTTTGCGGCTGCTGCACGTAATTTTGCAAAGATAATTTCAATTTCACCTTGAATCGTTTCAAAATCCCGCAGCGATAAAGCTTTATTAAATTCAACAAAAGAAATACTCGGTAGCGCCCCGCGCGCATCCACATCGCCCACGTCGCTATTTTTCAGACCGTTAAAATCGTAAAATTCATGTAGCCTACTGGAACTAAGTGCGCTGTCGTAACTTGACGGCACATCTTTCATATCGACAACCGTTTCCCCGACAACTAAATCCGCATCACTTAAACCAAGCGCCGATTTCATCTTCCCAGTAAAAATTTTAAGCGGCATTTTATCCCCCAGATAAATAAGCAACCACATATCAATTTCTAGCGCATAATGAACGAGCGGCTGAGTTTCTAGAATTAAATACTCTTGAATCCGCGTCTCATTTGGCCCGCGTTTTATAAAAATAACCGTGTAGTTTTCCGTTAAAACGTCAATCTTATTTTCTAGTAAATACGTGCTTAAATCACTATAAATGATGTCGCCATGAATCCAACTGAGAATGAAATATTCCGCCAAATACCCTTGATCGCGTTCGTCTTGTTCATCTTGTTTTAGCGCTTTCGTTACGGCATGTAGCGTTTCAATCATCTCCGCTTTATTCACCGGTTTCAGCAAATAATTTTCCGTGCCAAGTTTCAGCGTATCTTTCACATATTGAAATTCCTGATAACCAGAAAGCATGATGAAGCGAAATGGAATCCCTTCCTCTCTCGCTTTCGCAACAAATTCAATTCCCGAAAGAACTGGCATGTTGACATCAACAACGACTAAATCAATTGGGTTTTTGCGAACGTAGTTAAGCGCTTCTTCTCCATTGGCAGCAGTTCCCACAACTTCATAGCCATACTCCTGCCAAGAAATTAGCTTTTTCAGTCCATTTACAATCATATATTCATCGTCTACTAAAAGAACTCGGTACACTAGGATTCACTCCTCTCTTTTTTTAAAGGAAAACGAATTTCAATCGTTACGCCACCCGTTTCGTTTTGCATAATTCGCATACGATACAAACTTCCAAAAAAACCGCGCATTCTTTCATTTACGTTTTTAATGCCAATTGATTTTCCTTCTTCAAGAGAATTATCTTTAAGTAAATCTTCCTCCAATTCGACTAGCTTCTCAGGCGACATGCCCATGCCATTATCCTTCACAATAATGACGACCATTTCCTCTTCCAAAAAGGCTTTTATGCTACCGGCATTATCAATTCGCGTGTAGTCGACGCCGTGAACAAAATAATTCTCAAGTAACGGCTGAATAATAAATTTCGGAATTCGCACATCTCGCACTTCTTGCGCGACCGAAAAAGAATACGCCAGACGATCGGGATAACGCATCTGATACAAGTAAAAATATTTTTCACAAAAATCGAGTTCAGCGGCGACCGTCGTTGTTTTCTCTTGTGAAATATTATTTCTAAGTAGCGCAGCAAACGCGTATACGACTTCTGAAAGTTCATCTGCTTCAAGGCTTACCGCATACATACGAATATACTCGAGCGTATTGTACAAGAAATGCGGATTAATTTGCGACTGGAGCGCCCGCATATTGGCATCTTTTTGCGCAATTTCTAGTTCATAAATATCGGTAATGTATTGATTAATACTGTCGAGCATTGCGTTTATCCCGTGTGAAATCGCGTATAGTTCCCCTTCTTTACTGCCCTCATCAATTCGTGCTGCGAGCTCCCCATTTGAAACATCTTGAATGGAATAAAGAATGCCTTTTACTTGCCTATTATATTTTGAAAAAATTTTATAGAGTGCTGAAATAAGTAATAAATTAAGTAAAAATACGCCTACCCATAAAAAGATAAGTGAACTTTGCATGGAGTACCATACATTTTGATTGGAAATCAGCGTGATGACTTGATAGCCGTTTGCTAATGTCACGTGCTTGACGATATATTTTTTGTTTAGTTCGCTTAAAGTTTTATCGATGCCATTTGGTAGTTGGGCATCTAAAGTTTCCTTACTTTGATCGTTTTTATCCATTTGATAATTAAATACAAGGTTTCCTTGTTCGGTTAAAATATAGAGCGAAACTGGCAAGTCCTCTCCGTATGTCGAGAGCGTTTCCTTAAACTCGTCTGGGCGGAGCGTTAAATAGAAGTCGCCCATTTTTTCAAGTGTCGCCGGATTTAACAAATTTTTCTGCAAACGAATACCGTTTTCTTCTTTTGGGACAGCATCGACTAAGTAGCCGTTTTTATTCGTTAAATCGGAGTAAAGCACTTGCTTTTCGTCTTCAAGCGAAATGGCAATGGACTGAACGCTTTCATCATCATAATAAATTTCGCGCAGTCGCAGTGGTAAATAATTATATTCTGTACTCGTTTCGGCATGCAGGCTGTAATTCAAATAATCTTCGCTATTCATATCAAAAAAATGATGCATGCTATCTACTTTTGCTTGATTGCTGAGTAAATCACGTGTAATCAACTCTAATTTAGAATTTTTCCCCGAGATAATGTCTGCTACATGTCCGGCGGATTGATTCGTTGCAGTTTGCGCAATCTTTTCGTCGCGCTCAAAAATAAAGTAACTTACAAACGCTGAAAAAATAGTGATGCCAACAATTAAGATGACGGCATACCACTTTAACAAATACATGAAAACATTTTTCTTTTTCACAAAACTCCCACATCCTCTTATTCCAGTTCAAACTTCTTGTTTATCATCTCATAAACTCCACGGGTAATAAATAGGGCAAAAAAGATTGCGATTGCTTCCACACCGAATAATAGTAGTGCAGGATATTTAAAGGTCAAAAAACCGACAACGAAAAAGCCTAAGGCCATTTTAATGAGCGTGAAAAAATTGCTAAAAAACGCCATGACAGATAGATTTAAAATATTTCTCACAGTTGTTTCGTAGCGCGCATCGGTTATGAGTACGAAGAAGTAGCCTAAAAAAAGCACGCATAGGCAAAACGCGAGTACGAAAGTAATGATAAAGAAAACGAGGCCCTTCATTTGGACGACTAGAAATAAATTGTAGGCAAGGAGTGCAAATGCGCCTGCAAACAAGTAAAACAATGCATTCCCACGTTTAAAACTTGCTTTAAACTGTGCAAAAGCTCTTTTCCAAGTTATTTCTTTGTAGGAAAATCCTTGTTCAAAAGCGAGTTGTGTGATGGCCGACCACGCTGGGCCGACCCCTAAAATAATGCCGCCGCAAAACATTAGGCCGACAAAAATGAGGTTTAATTTAATGACGGTGTAGCACCGTATAAAGATTTGTTCTATCGCGCGTCCAATCATGCTTCTCTCTCCTTTTAAAAACGCCAGAAAGGAAGCAGAATAAACTGCTCCCTGAAAGGCCTTATTCTTTTACGCCACCGATTGTCATTCCTCTGACGAAATATTTTTGGAAGAATGGATAGCTTAGAGCAATTGGTAGTGTGGAAATAACGACCATCGCCATTCGAGTTGCTTCACGTGGAATTGTCGCAAGGCCACCTGCCATGTTGCCGCTCATTCCGGCATTTTGAGCCATATAATCGATATTTGATTGAATCTTCATAAGTAGATATTGTAATGGGACTAGATTGTCGCTTTGAATATAAAGCAAGGCGTTAAACCAGTCATTCCAATAACCTAATGCGGCAAATAAACTAATTGTCGCAATTCCGGGAACGGCAAGTGGTAATACGATTTTAACGAAGATACGAATTTCACTTGCCCCGTCAATTCGTGCGGATTCAATAATTGAATTTGATACAGAACGATTAAAGAACGTTCGCATGACAATAATATTAAATGGACTTAATGCCATTGGTAAAATTAGTGCCCAAACTGTGTCTTTAAGTTGGAGTAAGTTTGTCATGATGATATAGTTTGGTACCATTCCTGGGCTAAATAACATCGTAATTAGCGCAAAAATGGTTAAGAAACGGCGCCATTTAAAATTCGGTCTTGAAATCGCGTACGCATATGTAGATGTGAAACTTACATTGATGATTGTTCCGAAAACCGTTACAAAGACGGTTACGAATAGCGATTGCAAAATTTGGTCTTTCATTTCATAGAGATAGCGATAACCATCGAAACTCCACTCAGAAGGAATAAGTTGATACCCTTCTGTTGCAAGGGCATTCTCGCCCGTCAAAGAAATAATGATAACAAAAACGAGCGGAAACACACACGTAAAGGCGAATAAACCTATTAAAATGGAGAAGAGTAAATTCGTTTTTTTCCCAAAAGTGCGGTGCCTTACTTCTGTAATTTTGATTTTTTTCTCTGCCATTGTTTACTCCCTCCTAGAAAAGTGCGGATTCCGGATCATATTTGCGGACAATCAGATTTGTTCCAACTACGAGAATAAATCCAACTAATGATTGGTAAAGCCCTGCCGCGGCGGCCATTCCAATATCTCCGGTACTTGTTAAACCGTTATAAATATATGTATCAAGTACGGAAGTTACTTCATAAAGTGCGCCTGAATTTCGCGGAACTTGGTAGAATAAACCGAAGTCTGCTCGGAAGATATTCCCGACTGCTAAAATGGATAAGATGGTAATGAGTGGGACAAGCTGTGGTAACGTAACGTTTTTTACTTGCTGCCACTTGCTTGCACCGTCCATTTGTGCTGCTTCATAATAAGTCGGGTCGATTCCCATAATCGTTGCAAAATAAATAATACTGTTGTAACCGACGCCTTTCCATATTCCCATGAACACCAAAATGTACGGCCAGTATTTTGGTTCTGTATACCAGCTAATCGCTTCGCCGCCATTTGCAACGATGATGCTGTTTAAAAGCCCTTTGTCTGGGCTCAAGAAAGCGTAAACAAAATAGCTAATAACAACCCATGATAAAAAGTAAGGCAATAGCATCGACGTTTGATAGACTTTAACAAGTTTTTTCGAACGCAATTCGCTCATTATAATCGCAATCATTACTGCCACAATAAGTCCTAGCACAATAAACGCTAAATTGTATAGCACGGTATTTCGTGTAATCAAATAAGCATTGTCCGAACTAAATAGAAATTTAAAGTTATCAAAGCCGACCCAAGGGCTTGCTTTCAAGCTGTCAATAAAGCCGCCAGCTGCATACTGGAAGTCTTTAAACGCGACAACGTTTCCGAAAACTGGAATATAAAAGAACACAATTAGCCAAGCGAATCCCGGCAAGCACATTGCCAGAAAAGCTTTATTTTTCATAAATTCGCGTCCCAATTTCTTCATGACTCTCTCCCTTTCTTCTGAAAAACAGTTTCTCGTGTACTTTTATTTTAGCGAAAGAAAAAATTTCTCAAAAGATACAAAACATAGATAAAAAAGGACGAAATATATAATTTAGCTACTCAAGTCTACACGGATAAAAAAGGATTCTCGCCATCATACAGACAAGAATCCTTCACCAAAAAACGCTATAAACAGGCACTACGCTTTATTTTGTGCTTTTAAAAATGAAATAACCTTTCTCTTTCACAACTGTTTCGACGTTTCCGAAAACTTCTTCCATTTTCTTTGCCGCCGAAGGGCCGCCTTGTTTTTTCTGAATTACAATCCATAGCTCCCCGAAGTCCGCTAAATAGCCATGAGCTTCTTCCAAAATCGCATGGACCAATTTTTTTCCGGCACGAATCGGTGGGTTGCTTAAAATCGCCTGATAGTCTGTTTTAGAAACATTTTCATACACGGAGCTTTCAAAAATTTGCACATTTTGAATGTGGTTTAAAGCCGCGTTTTCCTTCGCAAGTTCTAGCGCGCGTAAATTGACATCCACCATATCAATCGTAGCTTCTGGAAAGCTTTTCGCGATAGCGAGGCCAATTGGCCCGTAACCGCAACCGACATCTAAAATGCGTCCTGTTGTCTTGTTTAACTGGAACGCCTCTATTAAAACACGCGAACCAAAGTCTACCGCATTTTTTGAAAAAACACCTGCATCACTTATAAATTTAAATTCATTTCCCCGAAGAACAAAATTCAAATATTTCCGCGCATGTTTTAAATCATCGTTATTAGAAAAATAATGCTTCGTCAAATTTCTTCCCCCATTTCTCTCACCATTAAATATAACATAGGGGAAGAAATTCTGGAAAGGTCAGTCTTGGAAAACTTCTTGCATCATTTTTATGACTTCTTCTGCACAATCTTCTGCTTGCGGGAAAATACCATACTTATCAATAAAGGCGTGCATCATTCCCACGTAGCAAATTGATTTCGTCTTCACGCCGGCTTCTTCTAGTTCTTTGGCAAACACATTTGCAAATGGTCTTAAATAGTCAAATTCGGCGCTTACAAGGAGTGTTGGCGGATAGACTGATTTGTCTTTTGCCGAGAGCGGCGAATAAATTGGGCTCGCTGGATCTTGGTCTCTCACGTAAGCCGTCCGCAAAATAACATTGGCGCCTCCCATTGAATTAAACGCGTCACCCATTTGTTTTTCTAAATTTTTTTCAAAGTGAAAGCGTTCGATTGGCCATGCATATTTTTGATTTTCCTCATCTAAAAGTGTGAGCGATGGGTAAAGTAGCGCCTGCATGCCGATGTAGTTAGTGCCCTTTTCACGGTCGATGAAGGAGGCGGCTGCGGCAAGTGTGCCACCTGCACTATCTCCTGAAACGACAATTTTCGAAGCATCTGCGTGTAACATGTCGGCATTTTGTGCGACCCAAAGCACCGCCTGATACGCATCATTTGTCGCAGCTGGGGCGGGATGTTCCGGTGCCAAATGATAGCCCACGTTAATGACGACGGCTGGAAGCTTTTCCGATAGCCCTTTGCAGAAGTTTTCTACAACGTCCATTTTTCCACCAATAAAGCCGCCGCCGTGATAGAAAATAATTGCGGGCGCTTTGTCTTTCTGATTCATGTGACGGTATACACGGACAGGGAAACTTCCTTCTGCAGTTTTAATCGTATGCTCAGCGACATCGATATTGTTTGACAAGTCCACATTGGCGCTCCCCATCATTTGGCGCATCGCAAGCGCCGCCATCGATGCTGCCTCAACGTTTGACAAGTCCACATCTTGCGGCATTTCGCCCACCGCCTGATTCGTCCCGCCTTCTTGTGCCTTACGCATATCCGCTGCAAGATACGGATTTAGTTCTCCGGGATTTTGATTTCTTGTTTTCTTAAAATAAACTTCAATTCCATCTTCTTTTTCCAAATCTGTATATTTACCTAGAAACTGTAAATCTTTTCTGTAGTCTGACATCACTTTCTCACCTCTTATAGTTTTAAATCCCAACGGTCACCGCAAAACGGATCTACAGGGTTAATGCCAACAAATTCGCTTTCGCCAATGAGCTTCTGAATAATGGCATCAATAACATATTTACTGTCTGAGTAGCCGTTAATCAGCGTTTTCACTTGCGGGACATCAATTAGGTGGTACGGATTCGACGTTGAAATAACAATCGTTGGCAGCTCCTTCAAGAACCACGGAATATTAAATCCAAGCATGCCCCAGTTCAACCTAACTTGCGTGCGATTACTCATCGTCGCCTCGTTCGCATAAAAAATCGCTAAATCGTAGTCCGCCTTCACCTGTTCAACCGAAATGCTCATATCTTTAAAGCCCCAGCCCTCAATTGGCTTCACATCAACAATAAAACCAACTTCTTCTAACTTTTGGATAAAATATCGGTAAATTTCAGTTTCCTCTGTTACGCCAAGCGCCTGCAAGTAAACTCGTTTTCGCTTCTGCGGATTAATCGGCAAAATGTCTTCCTTATTTTTCACGAGTGTGATAGCTTGGTCAGCTATTTCGCGCGCTATTTCCTCGTGTTCTGCCGTACCAATTGTGGCTAGTGCCGCAGCGCTCGGAACTAAACGACCTTCAGCTTTTTGTTTGTGCAACCCAATTGACGCCTTCACACCTAGCGTGCGTTTTACGGCATCATGGACGCGTTCCATCGTCAGAATACCCGCTTTAATCCCAGCCTTCATGTAAGCAATATCCTCGGCGTAATCGCGATTGAACAGGAACAAATCCGCACCGCAGGCAATCGAGTAAGGTACCGAGAAAGCGCGCTCGTGCATCATCGTAAACCCGCCCATAACGCTTGCGTCCGTAACAATCATGCCGTTAAAACCAAGTTCATCTCGCAGCAGGTCCGAAAGCAGCTCTTTTGACAGCGTAGCCGGCATGATTTCTTCATCTGCGAGCCCTTTCGAGCGGCTGTATTCCGGGAATGAAATATGCCCCGCCATCACCGTGTGCGCGCCCGACTCAATAAGCGTGCGATAAATTTTGCCGTAGCTCTTCCACCATTCTTCGATAGAAAGCGAGTTGTGCGTTAAGTGCAAGTGCTGGTCGCGCTCGTCCACGCCATCACCTGGGAAATGTTTAATTGAAACCGCACCACCCTCCGACTCAAATCCTGCTTGGTAGGCTTTCGCCATTTTTGCGACGCGCTCCGGGTCAGAACCGAACGTCCGTACATTTGTAATTGGATTTCTAAAATTATAGTCAACATCTAATATTGGCGCAAACGCCCAATTGCATCCAAGCGCTCGAGCTTCCACGCCTGATATTTTCCCAAGCTGATAAGCATAATCCACATTATCTGTAGCCGCAATTTGGAGCTGTTTTCCAACATATGTACCTTCAAACGCCAAGCCATTTCCACCTGCTTCCACGTTGGCACCTATTAAAAGTGGAATGTCGCTATTCTCTTGCAAAATGCGATGCGCCGCCTGAATATCTGCCGCAGCCGAAGGGCGATACATAATTCCAGCCGGTTTAAATTCCTGCACCCACGCCGTAAGTTCCGCCTGATCCGTACTCATCGCAATGGGCGCAAATAAATGCTTAATTTTCGTATCCTCGTCCATATTCGCGAGCGTTTCCTCCACCCAATTGATGGCCTCCTCTGTTAACGAATACGGTGCCTTCCTTAAATCCACTTCTCTATTCAATATCCTTCAATCCTTCCTGTTGTCGATTTTCCTCAATTTGCATTCGAATCGCATCTCGTTCATCATCCAATTTATAGAAGAATACGATTAAAATGATGAGAATGAACCCAATTGCCGGCAGCCAAACGAAATTCATTTCAATCGCCCGGAGTGCCCCACCTGCCTGCGCCTGATTGGCCGTATAGCCCGCCATACCAAGTATCAAACTACTAATTGCTGCCCCGATACCCATTCCAAATTTCACGCCAAAAGCAACCGCGCTTGAAAGGAGTCCTTGGGCCCGAACGCCAAACTTCACTTCCCCGTAATCAATTGTGTCAGACAACATAACGCCCATAATTCCCGCCGGCAAACCGCTCCCAATGGAACCGATAATCGTCCCAATTATTACAATTGGAATAGAACTATATAGCGACGAAATGTATAGAATGAGCTGTCCGAAAATGGCAATGCCACTTCCTAAAATCACAATATCACGCGTTTTCATTTTCTGAGAAATCATCGGCACCATGAAAAGGCCAGCTAAAATCCCAATTGTACCTAAACCATTCACAATCCCCGCAATTTGTTCATTTCCTAGATTATATTTTAAGAAATAAACCGTATTCGCCATTTTCGCCGATGTACAAGTCCATGTAATAAACATAAGCGCCGTAATAATCCACCACGGCTTATTCGGAACGAGTGCTTTAATACTTTGCTTAAACGGCACCGCTGCACCATTGTTTATGTTGACACGTTCTCTAGTATTCGCGAATGTAGTGAGGAACATCAAAATGGCAGCGCTTGCAAACAGAACCATCGTTAAGGTAAATCCTCGTTGCGCATTTCCCCCGCCCAAAAGTTGCACTAAAAATAAGCCACCAAAAGCGACGATGAGGGCACCGAACTGTCCACCCATCATGCGGCATGTATTGGCAACGGTTCGCTCTTGCGGATCCGTCGTTAAACTCGGCAAAAGCGAGCCGAGCGGAAGGTTAATTCCCGCGTATAAAATTCCAAGAACGATGTACGTCACATAGGCGTATATCAGCTTGCTAGAGTCCCCCGTGTCGGGTACAGAAAACGCCAAGACGGCAAAAATCCCAAATGGCACACAAAGCCATAAAAACCACGGCCTAGATTTCCCCCATTTCGTATTCGTCTTATCAATTAGTATACCAAAAATTGGGCTATCAAAAGCATCAATAACTCTTGCGACAAGCATCAATGTTCCAACAGCGGCGATATTAATTCCCGCCACATCTGTATAATAGAACATTAAGTACATCGTAATCATGCTAAAAACTAAATTACTCGCCGTGTCGCCCAAGCCATAACTTACTTTTTCCCGAACAGAGAGCTTCACACTCGTCGTACTTTGCGGCAATTTCTCTTCAGTTAATTCCATTGTCTTCCCTCCTCACTTGGTTACGCTTTCATTATAGAGAACGCCAATCAGAACGAACAGTCATATTGAAGTCGAAAGTGACCATAATCCAGTTTTAAATCAAAGTAGTCAGAATTTTCTTTTTTATAGAAAGATAACGCTTTCTCAAAAAAAGAAATATGCTATAATAATTAAGAAATTAACTAAATTTATTGAGGTGAGCCGCTTGATACAAGCATATGAGATGATTCAAACCGAGGACAAACTTCCTTTTCGACTCCTAATTCACCGTCTAACTGCTACTTCAAGCCACTGGCACGACAGCATCGAGATTATTTTTGTTTTAAAGGGGAGCATTTCGCTCTATACCAATTTGAAATCGCACCAGCTATCTGAAAACGACATTTTTCTCGTTAATGCTAACCAAATTCATGCACTGCATGGTCATGAATCCAACACGTTGCTCGTCCTACAAATCCCTCTCGCCGAAGCCAAAAAAAGCATACCAAATATCGACCACCTTACATTTCACTGCCAATCTTCCCAATTTTCAAGTGAAGAACAAACTTCATTTGACCAGATTCGGCAAATTTTTGCCGAAATGATTCAAGAAGTGTGCAAAGAACGCAGTGACAGCTATTTAAATTTGACAAGCTTATACTATAAACTCCTTTTCACACTTGTCCATCAATTTTCTGCACCAATTGATAATCTTTCCAACCAGCCTAAAGAAAAACATATCGCTAGGCTAACCGACGTTTTAAATTATATGAACACAAATTTCCAAACGAACATAACACTCGAGGAACTCGCGCGCCATGTGTTTCTGTCCAAAGACCATCTTTCCAAGTTTATTCGCCAGCAAACCGGACAATCCTTCAAACAGCTCCTAACTTCAATTCGGTTAAACGCCGCAACAAAAGAACTCATGACAACCAATCACTCTGTTAAAAATATTGCAATTGATACGGGCTTCCCAAGCGAAACCGCCTTTGTAAAAGCCTTCAAAGAAATTTATTCTGCTTCACCAACTGAACACCGGAAAAACGACACAAGCACACCCGCATTTTCCTTTACTAACAACAGCATCGAAAAGCAGTACATTGAAATTGATATGAACGAGATTTATCAGCATTTAGCACCCTTTTTAAATCAGACCATCAACCCACAAGATTCCATTATCCACACAACCCTTCCCGCTACGCAAATTGCCATGAACAAACCCGGCCGAACCGCCAATTGGTGTTTTCAAAAACTCATTACCGTGAGCAAAGCAAAAGAACTTTTTTTAGCCCCCGTTCAAGAGCAGTTGAAAGAAACGCAGCAGGAAATTGGTTTTGAGTACATCCGTTTTCACGGGATTTTCGATGACGCGATGCACGTTTATGATGAAAATTCGGCAGGCGAGCCCCTACTAAATTTTGCGTATGTCGACATGCTCATTGATTTCCTGCTGAAGAATCAGTTAAAACCTTTTATCGAAATTGGTTTCATGCCGGAAAAGCTACGTTCTAGTGAGCATCATCATTTTCACAAGAAAAGCTATCTTTCCTACCCAAATGACATGCAAAAATGGCTTTTTCTCGTCAAAAAATTTTTCCTACATATCGAAAAACGCTACGGCAAAAAAGAAGTCGCTAGCTGGTATTTTGAAATTTGGAATGAGCCTGATATTGCGATTTTCTGGCAGGATTCCATAGAGGCATTCAATTGCTTTTACGCCGAAACTTATCAAACCATTCGCGAAATCAATCCGCACTACAAAATTGGGACGCCGGGCATCTTTCCTTTCCCAAGCCAACCTGAAAATCCCACGGTGAAAAAATTCGCCGATTTTCTAAAAAACAAAAAAATAACGCCTGATTTCGTTTCCTTTCACTGCTATTACACAGATAATCTGCCAACTAATCATGCTCAGTCCGCCCAGCTTCCTGCCTATTCGAGCGGCAATTTGCATTATTTAAGCGCTATGATTCAAATGGTTAAAACGCTTTTTTCTGACCTCTCTATAAAAGAATGGCATCTAACCGAGTGGAACAGCACGCCTAGTCACGCCGACTTAACGAATGATTCCGCCTATAAAGCGCCTTTTATTATTAAAAACATTCTTGAAAACAACGTCCACATCGACAGTTTCGGTTACTGGCTTTTAAGCGATTTCCACGAAGAATTTCGCGCCCCTAAACAGGAATTTCACGGCGGGCTCGGCTTATTTACAAGAAATGGCATTAAAAAAAGCGGTTTTTTCGCCTTCTCCTTTTTAAAGAAACTCGGTTCTAGAATTTTATCGCAAGGCGAACGTTATATTGTCACGAAAAGTCAAACCGGTTACCAGATTTTAACTTATCATTATCAGCATTTCCATTCTATTTTCCTTCAAGAAGGACAAATCGCGTTTGACGACCCGTACCAAGCTTTCCCCGAAGAAAAAATGGCAGCTATTCATCTGGAACTGCAAAATTTAAAGGCTGGCTCATATCGCGTGACCGAACATATTCTTTCTCGCGAATATGGCTCTGCAGTGGATATTTGGCTTCAAAACGGCGCGCAAAAAGACTTAACCGAGCGACAAATTGATGAATTGAAACTTTCTACTCGCCCAAAAGTCATTCAATATACAGCGAAAGTCACAGACACTTACATCGTCCAGCAAGCCTTAAAACCACATGAAGTGAGGCTAATCGAAATGGAATTTTTAGTATAAAGAAAGCCCGAAAGATCTACTCTTTCGGGCTTAAAACTTATCTATTCATACAAAACGAGCGATATTTACGCGTCCTTTTTCTTAAAACCTTGCGCTTCAAATTGTTCAACTGTATCTTTATAACTCACATTTTTCGGATTAGTTGTTCCACCGAGTAATGCGCCTACTTTATCTGCATCAACTTTATCTAAGTCAATAGACATTTCAAGTTTAAGTGCCTCATCCGTAAATGTTGCTTTTAAAGAAGTACCTTTTCCGTCTTCATATTCTTTATACTGCTCTTTCGCTTTCTCTTCATACTCTTTTTTCGTTGCATCATCTAGTTTCTCACCTTCAGCAAGGCCGAAATAGCTAAGCGGATATTCCATTGTTTGTTCGACTTTCTTCAACTTATCTCCATCATGAGTAAATGTCGCCTCTAGATTGGCTCCACTAACTTCAGCAACATATGTATCTTTCTCCAAATTTGCTTTTTTATCTCCACTACCACAAGCGGATAGCGCCAGAGCTACTAATAATACTGTTAAAAAGCTTAAAATTTTCTTCATGTTTGTTCTCCTCTTTTATGTTAGTTTGTAGCGATTTATTAAACTTGCTTGATTCTGTTTTAATTCAACATATGATACAATTGTATCGCTATACCAGTTTGTATCAAGTTCTTCTTGCCCATTTAGAAAACTCACCATATAATCATCCCAATTTTCAAAATGTTCCGTCGCATCTTCCCATAATTGCTCCAGACAGTTCCATGCTTGATCTTCCGTTAAAAACCCTACCGAAAAACAAACACGCACAATATAGCCAAGACGCTCTAAATCAAAAGCTCCGTATATTTTAACTTTATCAGCGGATTGAAGTAGCGAAGTCGCATCGAAATTAAACTTTTGCGCCGCTCGATTTATATCCTTTTTTACAGCTAAAGTTGTCTTATCCGAAACCGTGTTCACATAGTTATTTTTCTCAATCCAGTTAGAAATGAGACTCATCGCTGAATGACCATCATAAATCTCAAACATCGGTAACCAATATTTGATTATTTTCGCAGCTTGATTTTTTGGATAGTACAGCTTTAAATCTTTGTTGCAACCACTTAATTTCGTTTCCACCTTGTGCTTACACTCCGTAGTCGCGCCTCCTACGCATAATAATTTTTCCTTGTCTGCTGAGAATTTGTTGAAAGTTACATACTCTTCTGGAACAACTATTGCTTTTCTACTAAATAATCCCATTCTGCACACCCTCTTTTGATTTTATGAACATTTATAATTCTACAATCCGTAGTTTAATTTGTCAATACCCAAAAAGAAAAATCCACCTAACAAATTTGCTAGGTGGAAAACTTATTTCGCAAAAAACAACTTAAATTGATTGCTAATGCTCGAATCATTCGTGATTTGCATCTTATTTCGCGCCGCCAAATTGCTTTCAAAAGGATAGCTCACCGGACTGCCGTTCAAAATAAACGTATCCGCCTGACTCGCCTGAGCTTTTATCGCATAATCATTTATACTTCCTTGAATCGTAATTTTCGTATCAAAAGGGCTCACAACAGAGATGACAGTATCCCCGTTTAAGACACCATTAAAATCCAAGAGCGCACTTTCATTATTCGTTATTTTTGCCGCATTCTCAACTACCATATTTCGGAATCCCATTTTCCCGCCGCTCTTAGTAGTCAACTCAAGCTCATTCGCCGTTACATTCTGAACATCTAGTAAGGTTCCACCACTAATGGCAAACTTACCTGTAATATCCGTTTCATTTAATTCAGCGTTTGAAAAAGTCGACAAGTCAAGATTTCCTACATGTGATTTCCCAATTTGAACAAAAGAACGATTACTCTGGACGCGCACAGTCTCCTTGATCTGTCCCCCCATTATCTTCACGTTTGCAGAATCAGTTGTCGCTAAAAGAGTGTCCGCTTTTACATTATCAAACTCATTTAACAGGCCAGCCCCCTCAACGTTAATCTTTTTTGCCTGAACATCCGAAATTTTCACAGTATTTCCAGAAGTTTTAACGTGAATCCCATTATAAACCTTATCTTTTTTTAAAGTAATTTCAATATCCGCATGCGTTTCAGGATTCGGCTTTTTATAAGTTAATGTGCCATTTTTCACAACTAATTCTGCCTCGTCATCATAATCCCTCACATCAAAAGACTCCTCGTCCCCGCTCTTAATCGTGACATTTTGCTCGGCCTCTTGCAAATCAATCGCAGAAAACGTGCCCTTTTCAGAAGTATCTTTACGCGTGATTTCAATGCCACTATCCTTCGCGTAAGCAAAAACCTTCGCCTGAAAAGTATCAGCGAGCAAACCAACAACGCACAATGTGCCAACCAAGCAAAGAAATGCTAGCCAACTAGCGCGCTCTTTTTTGTACGCCGCAATCGAAATAAGTCGTTCTTTAAGCGTCTTCGCATTTTCGTGCAAAGAAACCGCCGCATAAGATTCCTTATACTTTCCCGATTTGACAACCGATCGAAGCAAAGTGTCCCCGTAGGCTAAATATTCATCCTCAGCCAAACAAGCCAAAACACCCTCATCACAGGCCAGCTCCCGGTCCCGCTCCATTTGCTTATTCATAAAGTACATCAAAGGATTAAACCAATACAAACAAGTGAAAACTTGCGTAATCCACACAAAAAGCATATCCCGACGCTTACAATGAATCAATTCATGCAAAAATATATGCCACAACTCTTTGTCAGAAAACGAGGTCCCCGGCAGCACAATTGTTCCCCGACGAATCCCGAAAAAAATAGGCGACGAAATAATTGGATTCACCACTACTTCAACCGGCGTTGTAATCTGAACTTCCTCCATCGCTTCCGAAAGAATATCAAGTTTCTCCGGATCATCAAGAAAACTCGCACCCGACATAACATATTTCTTAAAATTCCGATAAGAGGCAATCCGGTAAACTAAAAAGATGACTGCAACAATAAGCCAAGCCACCCATAGATAATTCAAAATAAAACGGATGACTATTGTTTTTGTGTCGCGCCCCACCGTAATACCATCTTCTCCAATCACCATGGACGTCAGCCCGTCAAACTCACCAGGCGTCGCCCACAAAAAGTCGCTACTTTTTTGCACAAAGAAAAAAGCAAACGGCACTACCAAAAAGAAAAACACAACGAGCCAAACGTAATAGCTCTTTCTTTTAGTTAAAAATTGGCCGAATACTTTTTTAAAAAGCCAAACCAGAGGTATTAAAACGATTGATGTTATTGACATGGACAAAATTATTTTAAGTAATTCACTCATTCGTCTGATTTTTTCCTTTTCCAAAATTGTTGTAAATTATCGATTTCGTCAGGCGAAATTAAATCCTTTTGGACGAGATTCGTAATTAAACCTCTTACGTCGCCTTCATAAACATTTTCTAAAAACGCTTCCGTTTGATTCCCTAAATATTCTTCCTCACTCATAAGTGCATAATATTCATTTTTTCTACCGACTTTTTTCACACCGACTATTTTTTTCTCCACTAATCGTGCTAGAAAGGTTAAAATGGTATTTTTCTTCCATTCAAAACCTTGCTCTCCCAGTTTTTCGGCAACATCAGCATACTGAACTGCTCGACCAAAACTCCATACTACCTTCATGACCTCTAGCTCAGATTTAGACACACTTTTATGCATACATAGCCCTCCAAAAAACTTTCTACTTTTCAATAGTAGCACGGCTTACTTACAAAATACAATTAAAAAAAGCTTATTCCTAAAAACAAGCTAAAAAAGAGGCCGATAATCAAATCAGCCTCTTTCGATTAATTATTTAAATTCTACGCCAGCGCCAACTTCTTCAAGTTTCGCTTTGATTTCTTCAGCTTCTTCTTTAGAAGCGCCTTCTTTGATTGCTTTAGGAGCGTTATCAACTAATTCTTTCGCTTCTTTTAAGCCAAGACCAGTGATTTCACGAACCACTTTGATAACCTTGATTTTAGAATCGCCAGCAGATGCTAATTCAACTGTGAATTCAGTTTGTTCAGCAGCGCCACCAGCAGCACCAGCAGCAGCTACAGCTACAGGAGCAGCAGCAGTTACGCCAAATTCTTCTTCGATTGCTTTTACTAAATCGTTAAGTTCTAATACAGACGCTTCTTTTACAGAAGCAATGATTTCTTCAATGTTTAAAGCCATTTTAAAATTCCTCCATTATTGTTTTAATTTTTTTATTGGGCTAACACCCGGTAATTAAGCTTCTTGTTCAGCTTTTTGATCCGCAACTGCTTTTGTAGCAAGAGCAAGGTTGCGAACAGGAGCTTGTAATACGTTGCAAAGCATAGATAGCAAACCTTCGCGAGATGGAAGTGTTGCAAGAGCTTTGATTTCATCAAGAGAAGAAACATTCCCTTCAATGATACCTGCTTTAATTTCAAGCGCTTCGTGATCTTTCGCGAAGTCATTCAAAATTTTAGCTGGAAGAACAACGTCTTCGTTACTGAAAGCAATAGCGTTTGGTCCAGTAAGCACTTCTTGAAGTCCTTCAAAACCTTTAGCTTCTACTGCACGACGTACTAATGTGTTTTTGTATACTTTAAATTCTACGCCTGCTTCACGTAATTGCTTACGTAATTCAGTAATCTCAGATACATTTAGTCCACGATAGTCCACGATAACTGTAGATACGCTATCTGCAAGTTTAGCTGAAATTTCATCAACTGCACTTTGTTTAGCTTCTAAAATTTTACTCATTTTTACACCTCCGTCCATAGTCTAAACGCCAAAATGGCTACATAATAAAACCCTTGCCACCGTAACAGCAAGGGTTCAATCACAAGACAAAAATGTCCTGTTCATCTAAAATCCTCGGCGGGCATATTTAAACGCAAATGCGTACCTGCTGTCTACGGTAAGGATATTCACTTTTTAAGCCTATCATATCTTATCAAAGATTCGTTAGGTCGTCAAGTACGTTTTATAAAGAAGATGGATCAACTTGGATACCAGGTCCAAAAGTAGTTGTTACGCTTAAGTTTTTCACGTAAGTACCTTTGGCAGCAGCTGGTTTCGCTTTTTGTAATACATCATTTACAGTACGGAAGTTTTCAATTAATTTATCAGTGTCAAACGAAACTTTACCAATAGCAGTGTGAATGTTACCAGCTTTATCAACACGGTATTCCACTTTACCAGCTTTAATTTCATTAACAGCTTTTGTTACGTCCATAGTAACTGTACCCGTTTTAGGGTTTGGCATTAAGCCTTTTGGTCCTAAGACACGACCTAATTTACCAACTTCCCCCATCATATCAGGTGTAGCTACGATAACATCAAAGTCAAACCAACCTTGGTTGATTTTTTCAACAAATTCAGCATCTCCAACGAAGTCAGCGCCAGCAGCTTCAGCTTCTTTTGCTTTTTCTCCTTTAGCGAAAACTAAAACGCGTTGTGTTTTACCAGTACCGTTTGGTAATACTACGGCACCACGGATTTGTTGGTCCGCTTTTTTAGGGTCTACGCCAAGACGAAATGCTACTTCAACAGTTGCATCGAAACCGGCGAAATCAATTTCTTTAGCAAGCGCTACTGCTTCTTCAACAGAATACGCTTTTGTTGTATCTACTTTTTTCAAAGCATCTTGATACTTTTTACCTTTCTTAGCCATTTCTTTTCCTCCTTATTGTTCAAATTGCTTTTTTCTTAGTCTTCTACTACGAATCCCATAGAACGAGCTGTACCTTCAACCATACGCATTGCAGACTCAACGTTTGCAGCATTTAGGTCAGGCATTTTAAGCTCAGCAATTTCTTGTACTTGAGCACGAGTTACAGTTGCAACTTTGTTACGGTTAGGCTCACCAGAACCTTTTTCCACTTTAGCAGCTTTTTTAAGCAATACTGCAGCTGGTGGAGTTTTCGTGATGAACGTAAACGAACGGTCTTCAAATACACTGATTACAACAGGAATGATAAGACCAGCTTGATCGGCTGTACGAGCGTTAAACTCTTTACAGAATCCCATGATATTAACACCAGCTTGACCTAGTGCAGGTCCAACTGGAGGTGCAGGATTTGCTTTCCCTGCTGGAATTTGAAGTTTAACTTCTTTAATAACTTTTTTAGCCACGAGACATACCTCCTTAAGTCCGTGCTGTGGTTAAATGGGGATTAAGATTTCCCCTCCCACGTGAAACATACGCAAAAACGTACTTATACATGATACCACTTTAAAAACACAATTGCAAGACCATTTTCTTTTGTTAAAAAGCTAAGATTTCCTGTATACGGCGCGCATAAGTGGCGTCGAGCTGCAGCACCTTTTCATATCCTTTTTGCCGAATTGATTCCCTTAGTTCTGGTTTGGTATGATAAAATGCCACTTTTTCTAATAGTTCTTCCGTATGCGCTTCTTAAAATTGTATCAAGTGTTCGCCATGAATGTTTTGCCCATCATTTTAAAGTAAAGCCCAATCAGATTTTTCCATCTATCATTTAAATTCCAACTGTACAATACCCGGAATTAAGAAGTCTTCCATTTCCATTTTCCTAGCGACATAAATACCACTTTCTATCTCATCTTTTCCTGAATAGTTTTCTAGCGAATGCATTAATCCCTTATAGCCTCCTAGAAAAATAATACTTTCCACTTCGATTAGCTTTTCTAATCTATCCCTCAATCCTTCCAACTTTTCACAGTCAGCTCCCTTTAACAAACCATTAATTCTCGTAATATTGTTTACAAACCGCTCCCGCATCCCCACTTGCATTACCTGTTCCAACTTAAGCAGCCAATTTTCGCTACAAAACAGCCTACCAGTATAACTTCGACCCTCTTCCAACATTTCAACACCTATCTTTTGAAAAAAAGGATTTAATTTTAAGGCGTCTTGGCTCCCAGTCTTTTGAAATTTTTCCATAGTCCGAACAACAATATCCTCTTTCTCAACTAAAATATCATCTACTAGCCAATTTTCATTATTCTCTACTGAAATTAAACTTTTTAAAGCACCTTTAATTGAAGAACCGGGAATATAATATTGAATACCTTCTGGTTTATATTCTGTATAGTCACCATAACGATAAAAAGGGTAAATAATATTCACATCGTCAACTTCATCACTTTGATAATCAATGCCAACATAAAACTGCTCACTGCTTCTAGGTGATAGAATAAGCGGCGAAATCACTTTTAATGTAAACTGACATTCTTTCAACATCTTGTTCATGGCCTTATTTCCCTCCTTTTCGCATTGGATACAAGAAGGAATTCCCGAAAATAATCGCCCGTTCTTTATCAAATGGTGATTCTATACTTTTTCCAGCTTGATTGGAATTAGCCGTTGTAAAAATATAGCTTCCTGCATCAATAAAACTAATAACCTGTCCCTTGATTTTACCTTGACCAAATTTAGACTCGTAAGGACGTCTTTCCGAAGTGAAAAGTTTCAACGCAGATTCTTCATAATTGATTTTATCTGGAAGTAACATCCCTAAGTTCAAATAGTTATCAGATTTCCGCTGCGTCTCACATTTCTCTATACTTTCTATAACAAAATTATTGTAACCTAAAGACGCTCGCTTCCCAAGATAAAGCACAGATTTTCTCATTTGCATTTCCTTTACTAGCTTCAAAATATCATCTTCTTCAACGCTTAAATAAATTTGAAAATCTCGCACTATTTTTTCACTTTCATCTTCACCCGAAACTTCAATGACATCTATCTCTGGAACAGCATACACAACATTTTGCATACCAACAAGTTGATGGGAGCTACTCGAAATCGCTGTATGCGGCTGATATAATTCTTTAATTTTCACAAACGGGAACGCCCTTTTAACTACAGAAATGTTTTTTAGGATATTTCCTATCATTTCTTCCTTTAAAAAAGTTCGTTCCTTTATCACTTTATAAATCTTTTCCTCACTGTCTAAAGCTAGAATTTCTTCTATAGGCGTTGGCAAGTATCCGCTCGGCATCATATTTGAAAGCTGAAATTGTATTTGCTTCTCTCTAACTTTCCTGACCAATTCTGTTGCACTTAGAGCTGAAGTTTTTTCCGCATATTTTGAAATCAGAAACCCAAAAATCCGTTGCGAGTCCGGTAACTGAGTAATGCCACCTTGTAATTTTAGATTGATTTTATAGTATATCATCGCCATCCCCCTATTTGATTACCTGCAAGTGCACTTTGCCATACCCTCGACTTTTAGAATTTCCAATTCGATAAATACCAGAATTCAATTTCAAAAACAAACTCTCAATATATTCTTGCCAAACTTTATCCTCAATACCAAGCTTTTCAACTTGATAAAAATCAATCGTCCCCCTAAATTCAATGTTAGGTCTGACTGTCTGATACTTCCGCGGTATCGCATGAATTTTATCATCCTTTGTATCAATCGTATTCTTGGAGTCAATTGAAAAATAATCTTTATTCTCTCTTTTTTCTACAATATGACAATCTCGAAAAATCAATTTCGGCATAGCGTTAAATCCTTCGCTGCCAAAACAATGGAGTGGTAATTTTTCTTCAGTTGCATCATCAAAGCGTTGTAATAACCTTTTTTGTTCCTTATCATCAAAACCATTACTTTTTACATATTCATTAAATTCTTCTTTTTGACTTTCAAAAAAACGACGATATGCATTTGTAATTATCACATTCTCCATGTTTTCTTCCTTTACAATTGCGCGGAAGCAGCCTTTTATTGTCGATGCCGGAATGATTGGCTCTCCTTCAAAATTAGTAACAGTATATTGATCAATGCCACCAATTTCAAAACTTCTAGGCGTCCCACCGATTAATAAATTGGATTCTGTTTTTATTGAATAGTTTAAACTAGACTGACCCACTCATTTCCCCTCCTTCTGCTGTACTTTATGACGAATTGAAAGTTCGTCATATAAATAAAAAATCATAATTCTATCAACTAACTCGACAGTTACTTGATTACTTGCTTTCTCAAAGCATTTCGTGCAAAACGTTAAAGGTAGAATTTTATCAGACTCATCACTCTCTGTTTGCTCAGTTTGTATTTGGGCTTTTTGAATTAGTTCTGTTGCATTTCCTACCCAATTACCCGCACTCATAACTTTTTTCAATCGATAAAATAGTGATGTTGACATTCTCAATTTGCGATAAATTTCTACTTTTTTTTCGCCATATTGATGGTTATCTTTTTCTATAAATACACGCCGAACTGACCTATCCATCGAATCATATAAATAATGACGAATCTTATTATAGAAATTATTACTAGTTCTTTTAGCGTCTACGTTTGCTGGCTTAAATTCCTTTAAAGAAAAAGGAAACCTTTCATCAGAGAAAAGAACTATTGTTTGTAAATAATTAATGAATTTCCGCTTAGTTGTCTCGGTGACGTCAATTTTCCATTTCTTTTCTTTTTCCACTAAAAATTTGGACATCAATCTTTCGAGGAGAATCATTTCATTGTTTCTTTTGTTTTTATCATAGTGATCTGTGTATTGTGGTAGCAAATTATATAAAATATTATTCATATAACTTAAATCATTATCATCTGATTTAGCCAGCTCCAATAAATTATAAAAGAAAGATGTTGTACCAATAACCCTATCACTATCTTGTAAATGTTTAATTAGTTTTATATCATAAATAAAATAATCCCAGTTACTATACTCCTTTTCTTTAAATATACGATTAAATTCACTTCTTTCTTTCGGATTTTTGAAACTCCTCTTCTTTTTATCTTGATCTACTTTCAAAAAAACTTCATTCCCAATAATAATTTTCAACGGTACACATTTTTCTATTTTCTCAGATATTGTCACACTTTTTGCTTTTTTTAACTTTTCTTCGACTTCCGTATAATAAAAACGAAGTGGTTCACGGTTGAAGACAAACTCAACACTAACAGACATTGTAAGAGGCTTTTTCTCTTCAGCTATATCATTATTGATGTGCGTAAGCATTTCCTCGCATATGGAAATTCCTTTCAGTGTATCCTTTGCATTTATCGCAAAGAAAATATCATCCCCCGCAATATACAATGGAAATGTTTTCACCTTTTTATCTTTAACAATCTCTTTAAACGCATTAAAGTGAACACGTTTATTTAATATTTTACTTAAATTAGCGTAATCACTAAAGCCCTCCATGCCTTCGAATTTTTTTCCAATCCCATCTAAATCAGCTTTAATTATCGCTAGACGAAAATGCGGGTTATCTTCCTGAACATCAGCCAGTTCATCTAATTCACGGACAACGTAATCCCCCAATTCCACATCAGACTTACGGGGGGGAACTCGCGGGTTTCGAGGTGCGAAAAGAAGATCTTGATTAGCCTCAATCATTTCTGACAGTGCCCGATTTTGTTTCAACTCTTTTTTAGCTTTTTGAATCAAAGTTAATTTTTCATCACTTGCTTTTTCAAAATAAATACCTCTAGTTAATATATCACCACCAGTTTTTATGTAATTATCTTTAAATATTTCTTGTAGCTTAGAACTTATCTCCTCGTCAGAAGCCCGGACTGTAAAAATATACACTCCTGAACACTTTAATAGATTCCCCTCTTCCTTTTCATTTCTTTTAAATTTTGCATCAACTCCACCATGAAAATCTTCTGAAATGAGTCGTGAAGCATTGATTACTTGTCTTAGCGTATTTTTCTCGCTTTGCGCTTCATTTGTTTGACTCTTAATGGAACGATATAAAAAAGTTTGTATTTTATCAATTGAAACCGCTACCACTTTTTCTGTTACTGACATGATTATTCCTCCAACTCTCTAAACATTTTTGCGTACGCTTGATGCGGGAAAAGCATTGGGTTATTGATTAACATTAGCAGTTGATTTAATTGGAAATTGAAAGTGAGAATTGAGGTACCAGGAACTTCGTATTGGGCCAATGTAGTTTCAAACAATCTCTTCACTTTCTCTTCTTTACTGTTCAACTCTTTTTCCAAGACACTTTGTTGTTTTCCAGTTCCTTTTAGCCCATTCAAAGAATCTATCCACTTCAACAAGTTATTGTCTCTATAATTACATTTAATGAGTAACTTCAAATCATTATTTTTTAATCGCAACGCTTGTATAATAAAGTCAAAATTCTTATTATCACGAGAGTGCATGCAACATAAAATTCGAATTGGTCGTGTTTTTTCTTGCGTTGGTGAATTTCCTTCTGCTATTTGAATTGCCATTCTTGCCCAAGATGTTTGTGATGTCTCCAAATCTTTTATAGATTCTGCCCATCGATTCAACTTTTCATCGTTTGCATTTTTACTCTTACACTCTACAACAACAGCTACTGCTTCAATTGGTATAAATTTCATATTTCTATACTTGAATATATATGGCGTATACATCTCATCAAATATTGCTAAATCAACTTCATTTGAAATTGTACCATTGGAATCAATAATAAAAACAGACCGCTCTATTGCGAATTTTTTAGGAATAATGCTTTCAAAAAACGACTTCCAAACCTCTTCCCGCATCGTTCCAACCGTTGTTCCATGAATATTGTTTTCCATGTATAACTGTTCTACAATTGACTGCTCAATTCTTCGGTAATTATCTCTAATATTTCTCAATGCTTTATCTTCTCTATCTCCCATATAAGTTCTTCCTCTCTATATATTTTTGTATCCATTACAATTTTATATTTATCTAGTAATTCTGTCTACTATTTTCCACCAAAAAAAACACAGCTCCAAAACGGAACTGCGCCTTCCAATTAAATTTTCTCAATCTGATTGAAATCAACTTCAACCGGAGTTTCCCGACCGAACATGTTGACCATAACTTTTGCTTTACCTTTATCCATATCCATTTCGTCGACTTTACCAGAGTAATCAGCAAACGGACCTTCTTTAACCATAACCGTTTCACCAATTTCAAAGTCAGCATCAAGCAGTTTATCCATCATGCCCATGCTCTTCAGAATGCGATCAGCTTCTTCAGGTAAAAGGGCTGTTGGTTTTGAGCCTGAACCAGCGGAACCAACGAATCCCGTAACGCCCGGTGTATTACGAACAACGTACCAAGAGTCATCTGTCATCACGATTTCAACAAGCACATAACCTGGGAATACTTTACGTTTAATCGTTTTTGTTTTACCATTTTTCACTTCTGTTTCATCTTCTTCTGGGACAATAACGCGGAAGATTTTATCCGACATGCCCATTGATTCAACACGTTTTTCCAAGTTAGCTTTTACTTTATTTTCATAGCCCGAGTAAGTGTGGACGACATACCAATTTTTTTCCATTTGTTAGTTGGCGACACCTTTTGTCACCATCCTCCTTTGTTTTCGATTCAGCCAAAACAAAAAACCCGGATTCACTCGGGTTTCATCACAAGTAGTATTATACCATTAATTTTTAAAATTGCCCAGCATTACAGAATAAGTTGAATAAGCTGTTCAATTCCAAAGTCTAACAGCATAAAGAATACAGCAAATAAAATAACCGTAATGACAACTGTTACCGTGTAACTTGTCAATTCTTTTCTAGTTGGCCAAGTCACTTTTCGCATTTCAGACGTCACGTTTTTAAAAAATCTTGAAATCGCAGACATGTTTAAACCTCCAATTAAAACTATTTTGTTTCTCGATGTAAAGTGTGTTTATTACAGTGCCGGCAAAATTTCTTAACCTCTAAACGAACTTGTTTATGCGAACCACTGGCACTAATTGAATAATTTCTTGAACCGCACTCGCTACAAGCAAGTGATGTTTTTTTCTTCATATGCTTCCGTCAACTCCGCTACTCTCATTTGCGTAGTCTTATTAGAAGACTTTGCATCTCTATAAATATATCATCTCATAAAGTTCAAGTCAAACGAATTTTTGTGACAAAACTGCCATAAAGCCGTTCATAAGTCTTTCGTCATCTTTCGTTTGATGCGCTGCAAAGCATTATCGATTGCTTTCTCCTTCACCTTAAAAGCTACCGCCATTTCATGATAACTTTTTCCCTCTAAATACTGCTTCAAAACATTTCGCTCGAATTCACTCGTGAGCGCCTCGAGCTTCTTTGCAACATTTGTAAAATCTTCATTTTTGATTAAAAAATCTTCCGGGGTTTCCGCTTGCTTTTCCGAGATGACATCGATGAGCGTCCAGTCTAGCTCATCGTCCGAGCTCATTGGTGTGTCAAGAGAAATCGATTGATTAAGCGGATTATTTTTCTTTCGTGCCCCGCGCTTGACCGCCGATAAAAGCTGCCTATTAATACAAATTTCTGCAAATGATTTAAACGAAGCCGCTTTCTCCGGATTGTAATCCCGAATAGCTTTAAAAAGCCCAATCATGCCTTCTTGAATTAAATCTTCACGGTCGGCACCCTGCAAAAAATATTGGGTCGCTTTCCAGTAAACCACGCTTTGATACTTATCAAAGAAATATTCAAGCGCTTCCGTGTTTCCTCCTCTAGCAAGTGTCAGCAAATCCATTTCCTGATTTTGTTCTTTCGTCAATTCGATTTGGCTCCTTTGCTAAAGATTTTGCTTTATTATACAGAGTTCACTCCCGCATCGTCAACCTTTATTTTTCGCCTCTGCGCCACATTTCTAAGCGTTTTATTGTTTCAGAATCTAAATCCAGCTTTGATTTTGGCATTTCGGCACGAATCCGTTTCATTTTCCGGTCAATTGTACGGCTCATTTCTTGAATTTCAAAAAGCAATTCGCGTGAGGAAATTCGTAACGCGCCTTGCCCAAAAATCGCCCACTGCTCCGTATAATCACTTGTTGCGACCATAATTTGCGTTTTAGCGTTTTTCCATTCAATTGCTTTTCGTTCAATATATTCGTCCGCAGTCTCATCTTCTTTTGTAAAAACAATTTCTACTTTATTTCGTGTCATTTTCCGCTCCACTTTGCGCACATATTGTGCATCAAATACGATTACTACGCGGTAGCCTGTATAACTTTTGTATTCTGCCATCCAGGCGATAAGAGTATTTCTGGCTGCTTCGAGGTCATAATCT
The DNA here is from genome assembly GCF_900186135.1 of Listeria sp. ILCC792. NCBI lineage: Bacteria > Bacillati > Bacillota > Bacilli > Caryophanales > Listeriaceae > Listeria > Listeria sp. ILCC792. Next base: position 14,210 of record NZ_FYBO01000017.1, on the reverse strand, counting down.
TTTAGACGAGCAAGTTCAGGCCATGCACCGATTACATTATAGCCATCAACCAGCAAAACGCGGTTCATTCCAGTGGATTTCTCTTCCTATAAACTTCATAGAGCAAAATACTAGCTGCGACCGATGCATTTAAAGACGTTACTTTTCCGACCATTGGCAAGTGAATCAGGAAGTCACATTTTTCGCGCACAAGGCGACTCATTCCGCGGCCTTCACTGCCTATCACAAGCGCGAGCGGCAAATCCGCATCCATCGTGCGGTAGTCACTGCTGCCAGACGCATCCGTACCAAAAATCCATAAACCTCTTTTTTGCAAGTCTTCCATCGTTTTCGTAATGTTCGTCACGCGCACAACGGGAACATATTCAATCGCACCTGTTGAAGCCTTCGCCACTGTTTGCGTCAAGCTTACTGAACGGCGTTTCGGAATAATAATCCCGTGCGCCCCTACAGAATCAGCTGTACGCATAATCGAGCCCAAGTTATGTGGATCTTCCAGTTCATCAAGAATAATGAAAAATGGCAACTCATCTTTTTGTTCCGCTGCGCGAAATAAATCTTCTAACTCAAAGTAGCGATACGCCGCAATTTGCGCCGCCACACCTTGATTTGACCCTGGTACTACTTTATCAACCTTTGCTTTTGGGACAAAACGCACTTCCACGTGTCGCTCTTTGGCAAGGCCAATAATTTGTTTCATGACTCCTTTTTGCGAGCCTTCTGAAATAATAATTTTATGAATGTCGCGACCTGAACGGAGCACTTCGAGTACAGGGTTTCTACCGCCAATCCATTCTTCATTTTGTTCCATATTAGTTCCCCTCCTCGATAATCTGAACTGCCGCATCTAGCCATTCCATAAGCCGATTTTCTTCCTCACCCAAATACAAATAACCAATGACCGCCTCAAATGCGCTCGATAAATTGTATGTCGCCGCATCTGTGTTTTTAGGTAGCGAGTAGGATTTCGCATTGCGACCGCGTTTATAAACAGCCGTTTCTTCTTCCGTTAAAAAGCCGCGTTCTAAGAGCGTGTTTAAAACTTTTGCCTGCCCTTTCGCCGAAACAAATTCCGTCGCTTTTTTTTGCAACTGATTGGGTTTTGTTTTCCCTAGTTTTAATAAGTAGAGCCGAATATGTTGCTCGTAAACCGCATCGCCCATGTACGCGAGCGCAAGGCCGTTCAGCTGTTTGTAGTCTTTCACCTTCGCCATTTCTTACCCTCGTTTCCAGCGCGTACCGTGTGCTGTGTCTTCCAAAATAATCTCTTTTTCTTTGAGCAAATCACGAATTTCATCGGCGCGCGCGAAGTTTCGCTCATTTCGTGCTTGTAAGCGTTCCTCAATGAGGGCATCAATTTCAGCGTCATCAAGCGTGGCTGCCGAAGTTCCCGCAAGGCGAACCCCTAAAACTTCTGCAAACAAACGCATCATGCTATAAAACTCACGTAAAACAGTCACCGAAACGTGGTCACGTGTCAAATAAATATTCGCGCGTTTAGCAAGCTCATGAAAAGCTGTAATCGCATTCGCCGTATTGAAATCATCGTCCATTTCATCTTCAAATTGCATTTTTAGCTCCGTAAGTTGCTCAAGCCATTCTTCTTTGTGCTCCGCGTCGCTAAAATCTTCCTCCACCGACTGAATCCGGTAGTCCAAATTGTGATACGTCGTCCGCAGGCGTTCGAGCCCATTTTCCGCATCATTTAGTGTCGCATCGCTAAGCGAAATCGGTCTGCGGTAATGAACAGAAAGCATGAAAAACCGAATCACATTCGGGTCATGGTCCTCTAAAACGTCATGTAGCGTAATAAAATTCCCAAGCGACTTCGACATTTTTTCCCCATCAATGTTTAAAAAGCCGTTATGCATCCAGTAATTCGCAAAAGTTTTGCCCGTTAACGCTTCCGATTGCGCAATTTCATCCTCGTGATGTGGGAAAATCAAATCTTGACCGCCTGCGTGGATATCAATCGTGTCGCCTAAATATTTGCGTGCAAGCGTCGAGCACTCAATATGCCAGCCCGGACGCCCCTTGCCAAACGGACTCTCCCAAAAAATCTCGCCTGGTTTCGCACTTTTCCAAAGAACAAAATCAAGCTGGTCTTCTTTCAATTCATTCGCCTCAATTCGCGCGCCCATCTGAAGCTCCGTCAGCGGCTGATGCGATAATTTCCCGTAGCCATCAAATTTTTTCGTGCGGTAATACACGTCCCCGCCAGACTTATACGCAAAGCCCTTTTCAATGAGTGCCGAAATAAAATCAATAATTTCATCCATATTTTCCGTCACACGAGGATTCACCGTCGCTTTCGCCACGTTTAGCTGGTCGACATCATCAAAATACGCGCCAATAAATTTATCCGCCACTTCCGGAACCGTAAGCTTGAGCTCCTCCGCCGCGCGAATCAACTTATCATCCACATCCGTGAAATTCGATACAAACTGCACATCATACCCGCGATGCGTGAAATACCGGCGCACCGTGTCAAACACAATAATCGGCCGCGCATTCCCAATGTGGATATAGTTGTACACAGTCGGTCCGCAGACATACATTTTTACTTTCCCATCATTTATCGGTTTGAAAATCTCCTTTTCACGCGTCAACGTATTATAAATTTGCAAAGACATCTTATTCACCAGCTCCTCGTTCAAATTTCGCTATTTTTTCTTCTAACTGTTCGATTCTTTCAAAAAGGCTTTCCAAGTTTGGCTCTGTATGCGCCACTGTGCGCCCGTTTAGCCGCACCACTTTTGCAGGAATTCCGACTACTGTCGCACACGGTGGAACATCCTTTAAAACAACAGCTCCAGCCCCTATTTTTGCTTCCGTACCAACTTCAACAGGCCCAAGTATTTTAACGCCCGCTGAAATCAGCACCCCGTTTCGAACCGTCGGATGCCGCTTCCCTGTATCTTTTCCCGTCCCGCCAAGTGTAACACCATGAAACAAAATCACGTCCGTTCCAAGTTCAGCCGTCTCCCCAATGACAACCCCCGCCCCGTGGTCAATAAACAAGCGTCTGCCAATCACAGCCCCAGGGTGAATTTCAATATTTGTCATAAACCGCGCAAATTGTGATAGCATCTTCGACAACACAATCATATTATGTTGATAGAAAAAATGTGCCACACGGTAAATCCAGATAGCGTGGACCCCTGCATTTGTGAAAAAAGCATCGATTCGTTTGCGCGTCGCCGGGTCATTTTTGATGACAGTATCTAAATCCTCTATAAATTTCCTTGCCATTTTCAGTTCCTCCATTGGGTTGGGATTTTTTTGGGGGCGTTTATGGGTCTGAACTCGCTTTCGCTCATGCACGTGTAGTCTTCATGCGGGCTTAGCCCTTTTAGTTTCACTGCATGGATTAACAACTCGCTTTGCTCGTTCTTATATTTGGGCTCTAACGGGCTTAGCCCGTAAGGTTAAAACCTTGGATTAACAACTCGCTTTGCTCGTTCTTATATTTGGGCTCTAACGGGCTTAGCCCGTAAGGTTAAAACCTTGGATTAACAACTCGCTTTGCTCGTTCTTATATTTGGGCTCTAACGGGCTTAGCCCGTAAGGTTAAAACCTTGGATTAACAACTCGCTTTGCTCGTTCTTATATTTGGGCTCTAACGGGCTTAGCCCGTAAGGTTAAAACCTTGGATTAACAACTCGCTTTGCTCGTTCTTATATTTGGGCTCTAACGGGCTTAGCCCGTAAGAGCCCAAACAAAAAGACACCCCCATACAGAGACGTCTTGCGCGGTTCCACTCTGATTGGGCTTGAAATATCAAGCCCCACCTTGTATACAGGGGTAACGACCTGTTGACGTCTAGTGATACTCTTCGCATTTCCCACTAGAACTCAGGGATGCATTTCAGGAGTTGTTGAGCTAAGCCAATCGCAGCAACATGGCTCTCTCTGTAAGCGCGCAACTCCGTACTTCTTCCCATCACCGTTTTCGGACAACTATAGTACTTCTATTATAACAACAAAAACGAGAATCGCAACCATTATTATTTGGGAATAAAGCAAAAAGAACGCGGAGGCGCTTCTGCCTCACAACGTCCTTTCAGTTTATTTTTTCAGCCAGCCATTTAGACGACTTAAAACCTTTTCCTTGCCCAAAACTTCAATCGCAAGCGGCAATTCAGGGCCGTGCATCTCACCAGTTGCGACAATACGAATCGGCATGAAGAGGCCTTTTCCTTTCACACCAGTTTCCTTTTGCACGCGTTTGATGGCCGCTTTGACTTCATCCGCCACGAACGGATCCAAACTTGCCACCTCATTTGCGAAGGCACGAATGACAACCGGCACCGTATCCTCAGCTAGCACCGCCTGTTCTTCCTCGTCGAAATTCAATTGGCCAGCATCCGCAAAGAACATTTCCGTCAAGCCCACGATTTCCGCGCCATAACTCATTTGTTCATGATATAGCGACACCAATTTGTGTACCCATTCTAGTTCTTCCGCATCCAATTGCTCAGGCACCACGCCCGCTTTTTGCAAGTGTGGTAAAGAAAGTTCGACCACATCGTTTAGCGGTAGCTTCTTCACGTATTGGTTGTTCACCCACGTCAATTTGTTTGTATCAAAGAGTGCCGGCGATTTCGAAAGCCGATTCGGGTCGAAAATTTTAATAAATTCTTCCTTCGAGAAAATTTCTTCCTCACCCTCTGGCGACCATCCAAGCATCGCAATAAAGTTAAATAGCGCTTCTGGAAGATATCCTAAGTCGCGATACTGCTCAATGAACTGAATGATTGAACCATCACGCTTGCTGAGTTTGCGTCTACTTTCATTAACAATCAGCGTCATATGACCAAAAATTGGTGCTTCCCAACCAAACGCATCATAAATCATAATTTGTTTCGGCGTATTGGAAATATGGTCATCACCGCGAAGAACATGCGTCATTTCCATCAAGTGGTCATCCACAGCCACCGCAAAATTATACGTTGGCATACCATCTTTTTTCCCAATAACAAAGTCGCCAATGCCATTCGTATCAAAAGAAACATCATCTTTTACCATATCATTAAATGTAATCGTCTCATTTTCTGGCACAGCAAAACGAATGCTCGGTTTTAGCCCTGCTGCTTCTTTTTCAGCACGTTCAGCATCAGTTAGATGGCGACATTTCCCGCCGTAACGTGGCATTTCACCACGTGCTTTTTGCGCCTCGCGTTCCGCCTCGAGTTCTTCCTCCGTACAGTAACACTTATACGCCTTACCTTCTTCTAAAAGCTGTTCCAAAAGTGGATCATAAATCGCTTTACGTTCCGACTGGCGATACGGTCCGTACTTACCTGGCTTATCAATGCCTTCATCCCAGTCAATCCCAAGCCATTTCAAATTTCTAAGTTGGCTTTCCTCGCCGTCCCAGACGTTACGCTTTAAATCCGTATCCTCAATACGAATCACAAAGTCCCCATCATTATGTCTTGCAAATAAATAATTAAAAAGTGCCGTACGCGCATTCCCAATATGCAAAAAACCAGTTGGACTTGGCGCATACCGTACACGAACCTTCTTATTTTCAACCAAAACTATTCACTCCTTTTACTTTTCAAGCAGTACAACCGCTAAACTCGCTATTCCTTCGCCACGACCCGTAAAACCTAATTTTTCCGTCGTCGTCGCTTTCACATTCACTTCTGACGGCGAAGCATCTAAAAGCTCCGCAATCCGCATTTTCATAGCATCCACGTAAGGCGCCATTTTTGGCTTCTCAGCAATAATCGTACAATCTAAATTGGATAACTTGTATCCTTCCGCCTTAACCTCTTGCCACACTTTAAGCAAAAGCTCAGCCGAATCCGCATCCTTATAAGCCATATCCGTATCCGGGAAGAAATGCCCAATATCACGCCTAGCCACAGCACCAATAATTGCATCCGTCACCGTATGAAGCAACACATCCGCATCACTATGTCCAAGTAAGCCCTTCTCATATGGAATCTCAATCCCACCAATAATCAGCTTTCTACCCGCCACAAGCTGATGCACATCATAGCCCTGACCAATTCGAATCATCTAACATTCCCTCCCATCTCACCAAAAATCGCCTTCGCAAGCGGCATATCCTCAGGCGTTGTCAACTTAATGTTGTAATAACTACCTTCCACAACACTTATCGGGGCAGAAAGACGCTCAACAAGACTCGCTTCATCTGTTCCAAGAAAGCCTTCCGCGAACGCCTTCTCGTGCGCCTCTTTTAAAAGCGATGACTTAAAAGCTTGCGGCGTCTGAATTTGCCAAAGATTTTCCCGATCAACCGTCTCTCGAACTAGGCCAAGCGAAACACGTTTCACCGTATCTTTCACCTTCACCGCACAAATGCTAGCATCTTTTTCAGAAACTGCATCAAGCAACCGGTCCACAATATCAAGCGTCACAAAAGGTCTAGCACCATCATGGACAAGAACAATTTGCTCCGCGTCACATTTGGCTAACCCATTCCTGACACTATACTGCCGTTCAGTTCCCCCAGCCACAACTTCAACAAACGTATCAGCTAACTCAAGATTTCCAAGCGCCGCGCTCACCAAGCCCGTTTCCTCCGCCTGACAAACAATTACAATATGACTACAGCGGCTATCAGCCAAAAACGGCTTTAAAGCATGCACAAAAATCGGCTCATCAAATAACTCTAGCCACATTTTATTTCGCTTGGCATTCATCCGTTTTCCTTGCCCAGCCGCTAAAAAAATCAGTTCATAGTTCATTCACACTAACTCCTGCCTAATATCCAAATATCAATTTGGTTTTGCAAAAATCATTCTTCCTGCCGACGTCTGAAGTACACTTGTAACCTCAACTTCAATCGTTTCATTCATAAATTTACGCCCGTCTTCCACAACAATCATCGTGCCATCATCTAAATACGCCACGCCTTGATTATGCTCCTTGCCATCTTTCACGACAAGAACTGTCATTTTTTCGCCTGGTAAAACAACCGGTTTAACCGCATTCGCCAAATCATTAATATTTAACACCGGTACATTCTGAAATTCGCAAACCTTATTCAAATTGTAATCATTCGTTACAACCGTGCCACCCATTATTTTAGCCAGCTTAACCAGTTTACTGTCCACTTCCGGAATTTCTTCAAAGTCGCCTTCATACATTTCAACTTTAATCTTATCTTCCTTCTGAATACGATTTAAAATATCCAGCCCACGGCGACCACGAGTCCGTTTTAACGTATCTGATGAGTCAGCAATATGTTGCAGTTCTGCCAAAACAAACAGCGGTATCACAATCACGCCATTTAAAAATCCTGTCATTAAAATATCCGCGATGCGCCCATCAATTATAACACTCGTATCTAGAATTTTATAGTCCATCGAGTCGCTATTTTGAGTTTCTCTACCAGCCGAATCCGCCGCTTTCTTACGTACATTTTTCCCAGAAAACAGCGTCCCTAGCTCATTCCGCCGACTAATCCCCACACGAAAACCAAGGTAGCCCAAAACAAGCGTTAAAACGATCGGCACAACCGAATTGATAATTGGAATCCTTGTTTGACTGAACGCATTGCCTGCAAAAAATGCAATAACCAGCCCAATAATCAGGCCTAGTCCCCCGTATACAATGGTCACACTCGAAATCTTTGTTAATCTTTCCTCAAGCCAATTAAGTGCGGCTTCTATATATTTCACCGCCCAAAAAGTAATAAGATAAAATATAATTGCACCAACAAAAGCATTGGCATAAGGATTATTAAGCCATAAGTGGTCTGCCAAACCCATTTTCGCGTAAACGGCTGGCAAAATAAAAACACCCGCTGTACCACCAAGTAAAACAAAACAAGCTCTAATTACCCATTTCAGCATCTTTTTTCCTCCCTTCATTTCATATTTGTGCGTTGCTTCATACACCTTTCATTTTACACCATGAAACAGACAACCCGCAAATTTTCTCCTTAAAAGAAAGCTTAAGATTTCGGCAAGGCTTTCTTTAACGCTTCTGCAATCGTTTCAACTGCAATAATTGAAACACCACTCGGCATTTTAATTTCCAAACGGTTATTCGCAGGCACAAAAATGCGTTTAAATCCAAGCTTCGCCGCTTCCTTCACACGTTCCTCAATTCGTGCAACACGGCGCACTTCACCCGTAAGTCCAAGCTCCCCAATAAAGCAGTCCGTACTGCTTGTCGGACGATCATGATAGCTTGAAGCGATACTTACCGCAATAGCTAAATCTACAGCTGGCTCATCTAATTTAACGCCACCCGCCGCTTTTAAATACGCATCTTGATTTTGCAAAAGCAAACCAACTCGTTTTTCAAGAACCGCCATAATAAGTGACACTTTATTGTAATCAAGCCCCGTTGCCATTCGTTTCGCGTTCCCAAACATCGTTGGAGACACAAGTGCTTGAATTTCCACAAGAACCGGCCTTGTTCCCTCCATGGAAGCCACAACTGTAGAGCCAGAAGCATTCTCAAGCCGCTCCTCCAAAAACACTTCAGAAGGATTCTGAACCTCAACAAGCCCCACATCACGCATCTCAAAAATCCCAATTTCATTCGTAGAGCCAAACCGGTTTTTGACCGCGCGTAAGATTCGGTAAGCGTGATGACGTTCACCTTCAAAATAAAGCACCGTATCTACCATATGTTCAAGAAGTCTAGGCCCAGCTATTGCGCCTTCTTTCGTAACGTGCCCCACAATAAACACTGTAATATTTTGCAATTTCGCAACCCGCATTAATGCGGCCGTTGATTCTCTTACTTGTGACACGCTACCCGCCGCACTCGTAACATCCGGATGATACACCGTTTGAATGGAATCAATAATAACAAAATCCGGTTCAATAAAATTAATCGTTTCTTGAATAGCTTCCAAGTTCGTTTCCGCGTATACATATAAATTGTCGCCTGAAACATGGAGCCGTTCTGCACGAAGCTTCGTCTGCTTAACTGATTCCTCACCAGAAATATAAAGCACGCGTTTTCCAGCCAAAGTTAGTGCCGCCGAAACTTGCAAAAGAAGCGTTGATTTCCCAATTCCAGGGTCCCCGCCAACTAAAACCATCGAGCCAACGACCACACCGCCGCCAAGCACACGATTTAGCTCTGGCATATTCGTTTGCACGCGTTTCTCCAGTTCACTCACAACATCCGTAATTTTAGTCGCCTTAGACGCCTCACCCGTATGTGTAAACGTCTGTCTTGTCGCTTTCTTCGATGGTTCGAGCGCCTCCACCATTTGGTTCCATTCTCCGCAATTTGGGCATTTCCCCATCCATTTTGGCGACTCGTAACCACAAGAGCCACAGACAAATTTAGTTGTTCTTCTCGCTTTTGCCATAATTCTCACCCTCCACCTAATCCATTGTAACACAGAACAAACGAACGCATATTCTTTTTGGTGAAAAAAGTATTTTCAAGTTTGTGACACCTCAAAAAAAGGCTTTTCTCACGGATTCCCCGCGAAAAAAGCCTTTACGCCTTATTTTACTTTTGCTTTTTTAGCTGTTACCTTCTTCTTTTTAGCATCCTTTTTACGAACCTCAAACTCACCATCTTTTACGCCAATCTCAATTGTATCCCCAACCTGAACATTACCACGCAAAAGCTCTTCTGAAAGGCGGTCCTCGATACTTTTTTGAATCGCACGTTTTAACGGCCGCGCCCCGTATTCCGGATCATAGCCTTCCTTCGCAATCTTAGACTTCGCACCGTCTGTCAGTTTTACGTGGATGTCACGCTCCGCTAACCGGCTTGTAAGCTGCCCAGTTAACAGCGTTACAATTTGCTTCAATTCTTTTTCCGTTAGCGAATGGAAGACAATGGTTTCATCAATCCGATTAATAAACTCTGGGCGAAACGCCTTTTTAAGTTCCTGCAAGACCCGATGTTCCATCGCCTTATGGTCCTTCGTCACATCAGTAACGTTAAAGCCCATCGATTTATCCACTTTCATTTCTTGCGCTCCAATATTGGAAGTCATAATGATAACCGTATTACGAAAATCAACAACTCTACCTTTCGAATCGGTTAAACGACCATCATCCAAAACTTGCAATAACATATTGAACACATCTGGATGCGCTTTTTCAATTTCATCTAAAAGAACAACAGAATACGGTTTTTGACGAACTTTTTCCGTCAATTGTCCGCCTTCCTCATAGCCGACATAGCCAGGCGGTGCCCCAACTAATCGTGCCGTCGAGAATTTCTCCATGTATTCCGACATATCCACGCGAATCATCGCATCCTCATCACCAAACATCGATTCAGCAAGCGCGCGTGCTAATTCCGTCTTCCCAACCCCAGTCGGACCTAGGAAAATAAATGACCCAATTGGGCGTTTCGGATCTTTTAACCCTGCACGAGCACGTCTAACCGCAAGTGACACAGCTTTAACCGCTTCGTCTTGCCCAATCACACGTTCGTGCAGTAATTTTTCCATGTTTAGCAGCTTATCTGTTTCCGTTTCCGCTAGTTTCATAACCGGAATTCCAGTCCAGCTCGCTACAACTTCCGCCACCACATCTTCTGTTACTTGACTGTTATCTCGGCCTTGTTTTTCCTTCCAACTAAGCTTTTCTTCTTCCAAAGCTTTCCGAAGTTTATGCTCACGGTCGCGGAATGATGCCGCTTTTTCAAACTCTTGACCTTGGACAGCGGCGTCTTTCTCCTTCTTCAGCTCCGCAAGTTCAAGCTCCATCTCTTTCAAATCAGAAGGTGTCGTATACGCTTTTAAACGCACTTTCGAACCTGCTTCATCAATCACGTCAATCGCCTTATCTGGCAAGAAACGGTCGGAAATATAGCGATCCGACAAGCGAACAGCCGCATCAAGCGCCTCATCCGTAATTGCAACACGGTGGTGTGCCTCATAACGGTCCCGCAAGCCGTGTAAAATTTGAATCGATTCTTCAACACTCGGCTCATCCACTTTAATCGGTTGGAAACGTCTTTCAAGTGCCGCATCCTTTTCAATATATTTACGATACTCATCAAGTGTCGTCGCCCCAATACATTGGAGCTCCCCACGAGCAAGAGGCGGCTTCAAAATGTTCGAAGCATCAATCGCGCCTTCCGCTCCACCAGCACCAATCAGTGTGTGCAACTCATCAATGAATAAAATCACATTGCCAGCTTGACGAATCTCATCCATCACTTTTTTCAAACGATCTTCAAACTCACCACGATATTTTGTACCCGCAACAACAGTCCCCATATCAAGCGTCATCACACGCTTTCCGCGAAGTGTTTCCGGAACTTCATTTCGCACAATTTGCTGCGCCAACCCCTCAGCAATCGCTGTTTTACCAACCCCCGGCTCTCCAATTAAAACGGGATTATTCTTTGTCCGTCTTGATAATACTTCAATCACACGCTGAATTTCCTTCGCGCGACCAATAACCGGATCCAAGTTCTCTTCCCGAGCAATCACTGTTAAATCACGCGCCAAGCTATCAAGTGTCGGCGTCGCCTGTGTATTCGTCTGCCGTCCAGACGCCGCACTATCCCCGCCGCCTAAAAGTTGCAAGACTTGCTGACGCGCTTTATTCAAACTCACACCTAAATTGCTAAGTACACGCGCCGCAACGCCCTCACCTTCACGAATTAAACCAAGTAAAATATGTTCTGTTCCTACATAAGTGTGTCCAAGTTTGCGCGCTTCATCCATCGATAATTCGATAACCTTTTTAGCACGCGGTGTATATTGAATGGTCGTCACTGTTTTTTCACCTTGACCAATTAAACCTTCTACTTCTTGTTGAACCTTTTCAGCACTAATGCCTAGTTCATATAACGCTTTCGCAGCAATACCTTCACCTTCACGAACAAGCCCAAGCAAAATATGCTCAGTGCCTAAATTGTTATGATTTAGACGCATAGCTTCTTCTTGTGACAAAGCAAGTACTTTTTGTGCTCTTTGTGTAAACCGGCCAAACATCATATCGTTTTCCTCCTTAAGGCACTTCCCGTTAGACGTCTTGCAAAATGTCACGAATAACAGAAGCACGAATAACTTTTTCTTCTAACTCTAACATATCTTGCCCTGCAGCCCTTCGTAAGAAAGCTGGTTGGGAAAATAGTATCAATTCATTTATCTTTTGGCGAGTAATATGCTCAAAAATACCAAGCTCCATACCTAAATGCAAATCAGAAATGGCACTCGCACTTTCCAGCATGGTAAGCATACGCGCATTTTTCAACAAACCAAAAGATCTAAAAATACGGTCTTCCAGTGTAATATGGAATTTCTGCTTCAAATGAGTCCTGCTCACACGCTCCTGCATAATGACCTGCTCCATCATCTGCGTCAAATCCATCACAATTTCTTCTTCCGTTTTACCAAGTGTTACCTGATTCGAAATCTGAAAAATGTGCCCGAGAGAGCCACTACCTTCCCCGTATATTCCTCTTACCACAAAACCAACACTTCTAATCGCTTCCGCCATTTTCCCAAATCGCTTCGTCAAAACAAGTCCCGGCAAATGCACCATAACCGAAGCACGCAGCCCAGTACCAACATTTGTCACACAACTGGTTAAAAACCCAAGTTCCGGATTAAACGCAAAGGGCACCACGTCCTCCACTTCGGATTCAATACGCATAGCCCGTTCAAGAGCATCAAAAAGCCTAAGCCCCGGTTCCATACATTGAATTCGCAAATGGTCCTCCTCATTTATCATCACACTTGTATTTTCCGCTTCATTTATGAAAACCGCGCCTAGTTTACTCTTGTTCATCAAATACGGACTAATCAAATGTTTTTCAACAAGCAGCGCCCGTTCCAAAAGCGACAAGTCCGCCATTTTAAAAAGCGCATAATCATCATCTAAAACACCAGCAACCTGTGATATAAGCGCCTCACTTTCAAACGCAGCAGGAAATTTCTCCTCCGCCAAATTGCGAGCAATTCGAATTCGCGAACTCATCACAACATCCGAATCATCCCCATCCAAGTCAAGCCAAGAACTCAGAACCGGCAAAAGTATCTTATTCGCTTTCCCCATTCAAATTCTCCCTCCTCGACTTCAAATCTCGAATCTGATCCCGCAGCCTAGCAGCCTCCTCAAACCGTTCCATCTCAACCATCTTCTGGAGCTGCTCAGAAAGTTCAGATAGCACAACCGCCGTATCCATCTCCTCCTGAAAAATCTTCGGAACCTTCCCAATATGCCGTACATGCCCATTTTGCACCCGTCTCAAAGTCGGAGCCAACTGTTCCGCAAAACTCTCATAGCATTCCGCACAACCAAGACGTTTCGACTCCTGAAAAGCCGCATACTCCAAACCACAATGCGCACAATGCTTAGAAGCAACTTCCTCCAGTAGGGATAAAAACTCTAACGCAAGATCATTAATAGTATCCAACTGCCCCATTTCACCTTCAATCGCACAGTCTTCACACAAGTAATACACACTCATCGTCCCATCAGCATGCAACTCCTGAATTCGCGTAACCGCCTCATTCTTGCCACACTTCTCACATAGCATTCAACATCCGCCCCAATCAATCGTATTTTAACGCCACTAGCATCGCTTCCAAAATACGACTCCGTAAAATATCCCGATCTGGTAGTGGAATAATTAAAACCTCGCGATCAAGAGCAGCAACCATCATACGCGCTTCTTTTTTCGTCACAACATCCTCTTCCAACAGCCGTAAAATGACATCCTCCGAAAAAGCCTGTGATACCTTCTTATCTCGAAGCATCCCGATAATCGCATCCAAAAGCTGCACCTTATCATTCATCCGAACCTTAATAATCCGAATATAGCCGCCTCCGCCACGTTTGCTTTCAACAATATAGCCACGTTCCATCGTAAAACGCGTATTTATAACATAATTAATTTGCGAAGGAACACATTCAAATTTACTCGCAATTTCACTCCGCTTGATCTCCACAGCTTCATTCGATTCTAAAACTTGCTTCAAGTAGGCCTCAATAATATCAGAAATATTTCTCATCCGAATACTCCTTCCCAGCCATCCAAATTGACTTTGACTATAATTGACTTTAATTATACACGAAAAATGCCCCTTCTAGCAAGCTCCACGCCCAAATAAGTTTACAAACAAAAAGCACTTGGAATATAATTCCAAGTGCTTCCAAATTGCCCGGCAGCGACCTACTCTCACAGGGGGAAGCCCCCAACTACCATCGGCGCAGAGAAGCTTAACTACCGTGTTCGGGATGGGAACGGGTGTGACCTTCTCGCCATAACTACCAGACAATGAAA
>NZ_FYBO01000013.1:0-76333 GCF_900186135.1 Listeria sp. ILCC792 | reverse complement strand
TCACAAGTGATACAGATCGAATTGTAATGAAAGCCTACAATTCAAGAAATGAAGTTGGAGACACTGTTCAAGTAACCATCAATCCAAGTGGTCCATCAGCGATTACTGCACAGACTTACAACCTTGGCGATAGTTCAGTAGTCGGCACATATTCTGGAAATGTGAAATATATTTCCGCAACCGTGAATGACACAGAACTATCTAGAATCCCAGTAGACGGTTCAGGCACATATGAATACTATATTCGCCGTTATGTCACAAGTGACCAGGATACTATCGTAATGAAAGCTTATACTGCAGGTGGAGCTGAGGTGGCTTCTAATAGAGTGACGATCCCACCAACTGCTCCAGCAACGTTAACAACAGATGTCTTTACGATTGGAACTTCAAGTAATGTCACAGGAACATCAACAAACGGCGTGAAATATATTGCGCTTAAAGTTGAAGGTGTCGTTAAATCTAAAATTCCAGTAAATGCAGATGGTTCGTTTACGTATTATGCGAAAGCCTTACTGAAAACACCAGGTATGGAAGTTTCGATGATAGGTTATGACGGGGCGAACAATGAGGTTATTGAAACACCGATAACAGTACAATAGTTTAAATAATGATTGAGAGTAAAAACTGTAAATAAAATTAAGACTGTAGACAAAGTAATAAAATTCTTTGTCTACAGTCTTTTTTTGAAAAAAAGTTAGTTTGATTCGTACAGAAATTTATTTGTATAAAGTTTGAGATTTTCATCATAAATTCTTTTCTTTTGAAAAAAGTTAAAAAAATAAATTTAATGAAAACGAAAATTAATTTTCATCATAAATCCCCCTTTTTTTAGAAAAATCAGAGAGAGGAATGTCACAAAATTTACAAAAAACAGCTTATGAAAAGGGTTTTAATATCCATTTTTCTTTTTTCAAAAATGCTAGTATTTAAAAATGACGGTAGGAGGAGGGATACATAAAGCGGATAAATACGTTAAATATACAACTATATTGGAAAAAATTAGTATATATTTTAAGGAGAGTATACAACGTGAACAGAAAAACAACTAAATTTCGAAAATTAACTATCGGTGTGATTGCTACAATGTTGACTATGTCTACTATAGTAGCGGCTATCCCAGCTAACGTAAAAGCAACTGCAGATAGTGTTACAACAGGAAAACCAAAATTAACTAATTTAAAACGAACATCTGAGAATTTGATAGATTCAAGTTTTAGTGATAGAAGTAAATGGACGCCTATTTATTGGACGAATGCTAATGGGACTTATGATACATATTATACTTCATGGGGAACGTCTAGTGGTAATTGGCAATATTTTTCAAACGGTGCTCGCTCCGTACAATTCCCAGGAAATGGTACGACAACCCTGCGTTCTTCACAACTTAATGCATGTTTAGGAATTGGACAAAGTTTTCCAACTGTTCCAGGACATCGCTATAGAATCACTTATAGCTCTGCACATGTTGGTGGATTAGCCAATCGCTTCGATGTTGTAGTCAATAATGGCTCTACAATCTATCATCATTTAGCAAATCCAGCCCCAATTTGGTCTCACGTAGGAACTGCTTTTGGTTGGGGGACAGCCGGTGGAACGAGAACCGGTGAATTTACTGCACCTTCAAATTCAGCAAGCATTACGCTGGAAACAATGAATAGTAGTGTTCAAGTAAGTGGACTTAGTATTGTAGATTTGGATGCGATGAATGATACAACCATTGATGCATTAACAAGTGATTCTGAAAGAGCGCAAGGTACTGCTGAGGCAAATGCGAGTCTAACCATTAAAGCTGGTTCAACTACTATCGCTACAAGTACAGTCGGTTCAGATGGTACATATAATGTCGCTATTCCAAAACAAGCAGCGGGAACAACTGTGACTGCTACAGCAACTGCAGGAGGGCAATCAAAAAGTGCAAGTACAACCGTTACTCAAGGTAATATTGCACAAACTACGATTAACTCCCTAACAACCGATTCTGTGAAAGCGGAAGGAACCGCCGAACCAGGTGCAACACTTGTAATTAAAGACCAAAATAATGCGCAACTTGCAAATGGGACAGTAGGAGCAAATGGAACATATAGTCTTACAATTCCAACACAGGCAGCTGGGACGATTGTAACGGCAACCGCAACAAAAAATGGTAAAACGTCTAGTGCATCTACTACAGTGTCACAGGCTGCTATTGCGCAAACAACGATTAATGGTTTAACAACGGATTCTATAAAAGCAGAAGGAACCGCCGAACCAGGCGCAACGCTTATCATTAGAAATCAAAATAACACTCAACTGGCAACTGGTACAGTTCAATCTGACGGTACATATAGTTTTACAATCCCAAAACAATTAGCTGGGATGATTGTAACAGCAACCGCAACAAAAAATAGTAAAATCTCTATTGCTTCTACGATTGTTGTGCAAGGAGAGATTGCACAAACAACTATCAATGCTTTAACGACAGATTCAGAGATCGCGCAAGGAACGGCTGAACCGAATGCAAATCTTGCCATTAAAGTTGGAGACACCACATTAATATCTGGTAGAGTCGGTTCAGATGGGAATTATAGCTTAACGATTTCAAAACAAATTGTTGGAACAATCGTGACGGCGACAGCTACTGCAAATGGTAAGACATCAAGTGCGACAACAATTGTAACGAATGATCGTATTGCTCAAACCACGATTAACTCACTTACAACAGATTCGACACAAGCAACCGGAACCGCAGAACCGAATGCAACCATTGTGTTAAAAGATCAAAATGATAATCAACTTGCGACAGGACGCGTCGGCTCAGACGGTATGTATAGCCTGACAATTCCAAAGCAACTTGCCGGAACAATTGTTACCGCGACAGCGACAGCAAACGGTAAAACATCGAGCGCGAATACAACCGTTGTCAGTGACAGCATAGCTCAAACAATCATTTATCCATTAACAACAGATTCAACACAAGCGACTGGGACAGCCGAGCCCAATGCTAACATCGTTATCAAAGACCAAAACAACACAGAACTCGCAACAGGACGCGTTGCTTCCGATGGCACTTATCGTGTAACTATTCCAAAACAATCGGCTGGAACAATAGTAACTGCAACAGCAACAGCGGGTGGGAAAACATCTAGTGCCTCCACAACAGTAACAAGCGTCGCAACAGGAACCGTTGTTGTGAAAGATGCTTTTTATGTTGGGTATGACAGTAGAATCCAAGCAGAAGTTACAGGTGACATTACGAAAGTTTACTTAGAAGTAGATGGCGTAAAAAAATCAACAATTCCTGTAAGCGGAAGCTTTGAATATTATGCGCGAGATGTGTTAACAAGCACAAATCAAACCGCTTATTTAGTTGGACAGGATTCATCTAATCGAGAATTAGATCGCACACAAGTAATCTTAAAAGATGGTCAACTAAAAATAGGCTCCATTACACCAAACAATTTTGTAGTAGGCGTAGATGCCTACGTTAGAGGAACATATACAGGTTCTGTAGCAAAAGTAGCTCTTTCAGTAAATGGCACAGTCCTTTCTAAAGTAGCAGCAGGAACAGATGGAACCTTCCAATATTACGCGCGACCAAACATCACAAATGCCGAAACAGATGTGGTCTATGCGATTGGTTACAACTCGGAAAATCTTGAAATTGCACGTACCCGAGTGACATTAACAACTGAAACAGCAATGGCAAGCACCACAATCAGTCCATTGACTACTGATTCAGTGAAAGCAGAAGGAACCGCCGAACCAAATGCAGATATTGTTATCAAAGATCAAAACAACACGGAACTTGCAAGTGGCAAAGTGGGTTCAGATGGGAATTATAGCTTAACAATTCCAAAGCAAGCTGTAGGAGCAGTCATTACTGCAACCGCAACACTAAACGGTAAAACATCAAGTGCAAGTACAACTGTAACCCAAGGAAATCTCACAGCGACAACAATTAGAGCGTTGACGACAGATTCAGTAAAAGCCGAAGGAACAGCAGAACCAAATGCAAGCCTTGTGATTAAAGCAGGTCAAACAACGCTCGCCTCTGGGACGGTAGGATCAGATGGAAATTACAGCCTGACAATCGCGAAACAAGCAGTTGGAACAGTTGTCACTGCCACCGCAACAAAAAATGGTCAAACATCAAGTGCCAGTACAACCGTAACGCAAGGAGATATTGCGCAGACAACAATTGGGGCACTAACAACCAATTCTACAACTGTACAAGGAAATGCCGAACCGAGCGCAACGATTGTCATCAAAGACCAAGGTAATAATCAACTCGCAAGTGGTGTAGTTGGAGAGGACGGAACCTATGTCCTAACGATTTCAAAACAACCGTTTGGAGCAGTTGTTACCGCAACAGCGACAGCAAAAGGGAAAACATCAAGTGCGAGTACAACCGTGACGCAAGACACCCTTGCGCAAACAACGCTTAACGCTTTAAATACGAATTCCACAAAAGCAGAAGGAACCGCTGAACCGAATGCAGATCTTGCTATTAAAGTAGGTAGCACAACAATTGCAACTGGTAAAGCAGATGCGAGTGGACGCTATAGTATCACGATTCCAAATCAAGCAGCGGGAACAGTTGTGACAGCTACTGCAACGAAAAATGGAGAGACATCCAGTGCGAATGTAACGGTTACACAAGCCGCTAGTGGTACAGTTGTTGTAAAAGAAGACTATTATGTCGGTTACGATAGCCGCATTAAAGCAGAAGCAACAGGGGATGTAGCGAAAGTTTATCTAGAAGTAGATGGTGTTAGAAAAACGACAATTCCTGTAACAGGAAACTTTGAATATTATGCGAAAAATGATATTACAAGCACAACCCAAACGGTATATCTTGTTGGACTTAGTGCGACAAACAACGAATTAGACCGTGCACGCGTAACTTTAAAAGATGGTCAATTAAAAATTGGAACTGTTTCACCAGATAGCTTTATTGTGGGCGTGGATGCATATGTGAAAGGGACGTACACAGGATCTGTAACGAAAGTCGGCCTTTCAGTGAATGGAACGATTCTTACGAAAATTCCAGTTGGCACGGATGGCACATTCCAATATTATGCGCGTCCTAATATTACAGATGCGGAAACAGACGAAGTTTATGTAATAGGTTACAATTCGGAAAACGATGAAATTTCTCGTAAGAAAGTGACTTTATATGGACCAGATAGTTTAGTCGGCACCTTGACCGTTAATCCAAATTACTTCGCGGTTTCAACAGATTCGTATGTTCAAGGAACGTATACAGGAAATGTCAAATATGTATCGCTTGTTGTGAATGGAACCGAATATGTGAAAACACCTGTAAAAGATGCAACGACATGGAGCTACTATTCAAAAGGTAAGATTGCGTTGGGGGACACGGTGACTATAAAAGCTTACAACGGTGCTGGTGTTGTTGTAGACGAGGAAACCGTAAATGTCGTTGAAAATCCGCCAGGTGAGAGCACCGTTGCGGCAAATGATTTTGTTTTATATCAAGATAAATATGTGACAGGGACGTATACAGGAAATGTGAAATACGTTGCACTGAAAGTAAATGGTACAGTTTTAAACAAGATAGCGGTTGCGGGTGGAAGTTATTCGTACTACGCACGTCCTAATATTACTTCAAAAGAAGATGTAGTATCAGTCATTGCTTACAATGGTGCAAGTTCACAAGTAGCGGAAGCTCCTGTTGCTGTAAAAGAAACTCAAATAACAAGTGAAATTACAGCCAACAACTTTACATTAGGTGACAGTTCAATTGTCGGAACATATTCTGGCGATGTAGCCTATATTTCTGCCACCGTGAATGATGTTGAACTTTCTAAAATTCCTGTTGACGGAACAAATACGTATACTTACTACATCAAACGTTTTGTGACAAATGATCAAGATGAGATTATTATGAAAGCTTACAACGGGAGAAGCGAAGTTGTAGCAACAGCAAATGTTCGTATTAACCCGACAGGAGACCCAGTGTTGACAACGGATCCGTATACTGTTGGTACGTCTAGTTATGTAACTGGAACATACGGGGGCGGTGTAAAGTATATTGCGCTTAAGGTTAATGGTGTGGTTCAATCTAAAATACCAGCGAATACTGGCTCCACCACTACCTATCAATATTACGCGAAGTCACAACTCCGAACACCCGGTATGACAGCTTCAATGATTGGTTATGACGGAGCAAGTAATGCCATCATTGAAACTCCGATAACGGTTCAATGATTTAAATATGAAGAAAAACAGCAAAATCCTTTTTAGGTTTTGCTGTTTTTTTGTAGCTTACATTAATGTAATGATTTTTGCGACCAATTCCCTATTCCAATTAACGCTTTTAAGTTTTAAAGTATATTATGTCAAATAAGTGAGGAGTTGAGCAAATTGGTTGTTAGCCAGCTTTTTTTCGCAGAGATGTTGGGAATTTGGTTTTTTATTCTGGCCGCGTTAATTGTGTTGCTTTTTATATTTTTGATGGATAGGAAGAGTAAAACTTTAAAAGAGGCAGCGAAAAGGGAGGAAATGTTTGAAAAAAATAAGAAGTGGGAAGCAATAAGAAAAGTCTTGCCCAAGTAATCTTAGAGAGTAGGTGAAAACGTTGGAAAAGCTATTATTTCAATCAAAAAGAAATTATTTTCTAGTATTATTAGCGGTAGCTGTCGGTTTTGCTCAACTTATTATTCATAGTCCGCTACCACTTTTCATTCAACAAATTATTTTTACAGGCTTGCCAGTTATAACTTGGATTTGGCTTGAAAAAGCTAGTTTTAAAGCCCTATTCTCTAAACTTACAGTGAAAGGGATAGTGAAAGCGATACTATGGACATTTGCTGCTAATCTATTGGTTTTTATTGTTTCTGTTCTTTATGTATCACTTGTTGGAAAAAATAATATAACAGCTAATCCAATCGTTGAAACTAGCCTTCATTTACTGAACTGGTTCGGTATTTTTATCCAACTTTTTGGAGAAGAAATTTTAAGTATTGCACTTTTGATAGCTGTTTTTGCGCTGTGTAGAAAAAAACTAACACAAAAAACAAGCACATTGATAGCCACGATTTGCTGTGGGATTATTTTTGCGCTTCTTCATTTAAGTACTTATGGCTGGAATGTGGGGCAAGTTTTGTTGCTCTTATTTATTCCACGAGTGATTATGAACTATGTCTTCTTAAAAGCTGAAAAATCACCATCTATTATTTCAAGCTGGCTGACGCATAGTCTGTATGACACGTTAAGCATTATCGCATCGATTGTTTTATAAAAGAGCCACGTATAATCAATACGCGGCTTTCTTTTATAAACACTTTTCAATGAAGTAGGTCATGAAACGTGGATCGTTTGTTAGTTCGGGATGAAAAGCGGTGACGAGGATGTTTTTTTCGTGCGCGGCTACAATTTTGTCATCGATACGTGCTAAAACCGTTACACCTTCGCCAACTTTTTCAATATAGGGGGCGCGAATGAAAATGGCGCGGAAGGGAGCTTCGCCAAGGGGAGCAATTTGTAAGTCTGCTTCGAAGCTCATTTTTTGGCGGCCAAAGCCATTTCGAACGGCGGTGTAGTCCGCGAACTTGAAGCTGGGATCGCCAGTTGAAATTGCGCTTGCAGAAAGGACGAGCCCGGCACATGTTCCGAAAATTCCACGGCCGCTATTCGCAAAATCAGATAGTGGCTCACTAAAATGGTATTTTTCAATCAGACGTCGCATAGTAGTGCTTTCTCCTCCGGGCAAAATCAGACCGTCAAGTGGGGCTAGTTCCTCCGGGTGTTTAATAGGCATCGCTTTGTGCCCGGTTTTTTCAATCATTGCCAGATGCTCTGAAACGGCGCCTTGTAGCGCTAAAACTCCAATGGTTTTCATATTACCAGCCTCGGTCTTGCATGCGTTCAGCTGGATCTAGTTTGGAGATTTCAATGCCTTTCATGGCTGTTCCGAGTTCTTTCGAAAGTTTGCCAATTAATTCGTAGTCTGTGAAATAGGTTGTTGCTTGTACGATGGCGCTTGCGAATTTGGCAGGGTTGTCAGATTTGAAAATTCCAGAGCCAACAAACACGCCGTCTGCGCCTAGTTCCATCATTAGTGCCGCATCAGCAGGTGTTGCCACACCGCCAGCCGCAAAATTGACAACAGGTAATTTTCCTAATGTTTTAATTTCCTTTAAAAGTTCATACGGTGCACCTAAATTTTTAGCGGCTGTCATTAGTTCATCTTGATTCATGCCTGTAATTTGACTAATTTGACTGTTCACTTTGCGCATATGTCGCACGGCTTCAACGATGTTTCCCGTTCCCGGTTCACCTTTTGTTCTGAGCATGGCCGCCCCTTCACCAATTCTTCTGAGTGCTTCACCTAAGTCGCGGCAACCGCAGACAAATGGTACGGTGAACTCGCTTTTTAACAAATGATATTCTTCGTCTGCTGGTGTGAGCACTTCGCTTTCATCGATATAGTCGACGCCCATTGCCTCTAGGACGCGTGCTTCGGTGATATGCCCGATGCGAGCTTTCGCCATGACAGGAATGGAAACGGCATCCATAACTTCCTGAACGATACGTGGGTCTGCCATGCGAGCTACCCCGCCGGCTGCACGAATATCGGAAGGGACGCGTTCGAGTGCCATAACAGCAACGGCACCAGCCTCTTCTGCGATTTTTGCTTGTTCAGCGTTGACAACGTCCATAATGACGCCACCTTTTTGCATTTGCGCCATACCTCGTTTAACTACCTCAGTTCCAACAACTTTATCCAAAAAAAACGCCTCCTTGTACGATTATATCTCTTATGTTAAGCTAATTCTTATAAAATAAAAACAGCCAATTGGTTGTTTTTTTACCCAGCCAATTTTAAAGGGAGTGATTTGATGTGGCAGCTAAATAAGGAGGTGTCGAAACCGTTTTATTTACAGCTTGTGCAATTAGTTGAAGCAAAAATTTCGTCGGGTGAGCTCTTGCCAGGCGAAAAACTTCCGCCTGAACGGAAACTCGCGTCTGAACTTGGTGTCAATCGGTCCACTGTCGCGCGCGCATTCGATGAGCTAAAAGCGAGTGGGGTGCTTGTTGCGGTTCAAGGAAGTGGTACGCATGTCAATGAGGAAAAATGGGGTGTCGCGGCTTTCCAAACAAATTGGCGGCATTACGTTCAAAAAGGCGCGTTTAGTCATGAGATTCCGTATATCCGGAAAATGGCGGAGGTGGCGACTGAAAGAGATGTGATTGATTTAGCGACAGGGGAGCTACCGCTTGACCTTGCGCCGAGTCTTTCGATGCCAGAAATGTCATGGCAAACTTTTTTGCGTGAGGAAAATCAGAATGACGCTTTGGGGTATTTGCCGCTTCGGAAAACGATTCGCAAAGAGTTGGAAGAAGAACAGGGGCTTTCTGTGAATGAAACGCAATTAATTGTGACATCCGGTGCGCAACAAGCCTTGTTTTTAATTACACAATGCCTGCTCTCACCATTTGATGCGATTGCGATTGAAGCGCCGTCTTATTTTTATTCCTTATCTTTATTTCAATCGGCTGGTTTGCGCATTTTTGCTTTGCCGATGGACGAGGAGGGGGTTAAAACGGAGGAATTGGAACGGTTGTATCAGAAACACCGCATTAAAATGGTGTTTGTGAATCCCACTTTCCAAAATCCGACTGGGCGGGTGATGTCAGAAGCGCGGCGCCGCGAATTTGTGAAAACTTGTGCGGCACTTCGGATTCCGATTGTGGAAGATGATCCATTCGGAGCGCTCACTTATGGGGGCAAAATGGGGATTACGCCGCTTAAAAAATTGGATGATGAAAACGTCCTTTACATTGGCTCACTTTCAAAAGTACTGGGATCCACAACGCGCATTGGTTTTTTAGCTGGTCCTGTCGCCGTCGTTCGGCGTTTGGCATCGGCACGGCAAGAAATGGATTTTGGTCTAAGCATTTTCCCGCAAGTGCTAGCGAATCAAGTTTTGTCACAGCCAAGCTATAAGGTGCACATTCAAAACTTACACGCAATTTTGTTGGAACGAGCAAACATCTTAACCGCTGCTTTAGAAAAATATGCGCCTGAAATTCACTTCGAAAAACCAGTTGGAGGCTTCCATTTGTGGGCGACGCTTCCGACTAAGTCTGTGCAAAAAGCCGATTTTGACGCGCTTCTGAAGGAGAAACTGTTGGTGATGCCAGGGTATTTATTCGGCGTTAAAGAGAATAAAGTGCGGCTTAGTTTTGCGCAAATCACAAAGGAAGCGGCGGAAAAAGCGGCAAAAATTTTGCGCGCATCTTATGAGAAGTGATTTTGTTGTATGGGAAACAAAACTGGGCTATACTAAAGTTGAGAACGGAGGGCGGCGATGGAAAAACAAGAAGAGGTTATAGTGAAATTTCGCGATTTGTTCAATAAAATGGCATGGCTAAATAAAGAAAAGATGGCAGAGGCGCTTGATGGCTACAAGCCTTCTGAAGTGCACTGCATTGAGTTTATTGGACAAAATGTAGATCCAAATGTAACGAAAATGGCAGAAGAGCTTTATATGACACGTGGAGCAATTAGCAAGATTACGAAAAAATTGTTGAAAAAAGGTTATGTAGAATGCTATCAAAAAGTGGCGAACAAAAAAGAAGTTTATTTTTCTTTAACACCAGAGGGGAAAAAAATTTATGATATTCACGACCGCTTGCATAAAACTTTCCAGGAGCGGGATCAAGTTGTCTTTGACCAAGTGACGGAACCGCAATTTGATGCGATGCTGCGATTTATCGAGATGTATAGCGCGCATTTAGATAATGAGATAAAAAAAGAAGGGCGCGACATGCGCTAGAGAATCTCTTTTAAATAGAGGTTCTTTTTTTGTTGACAAGGAAACAAAGAGGTGGTATTATTTTGTTGACGAGGAAACAAAAACGAGAAGGAGAACAAAATGAAAGAAAAGATACCTAAAGAAACTTTAACAGCTGCGTGGGCTATCGCATTAGCTGCCATTGCGCCAATGCTAGACTCCACGATGATTAATGTTGCGGTGGATCAATTCAATCTGGAGTTCCATACAACAATTGATATCGTTCAGTGGGGCATTACGGGTTATGTGTTAGCACTCGCCATTGCCGTCCCGATTTCGGGGTGGCTCATGAATCAATTTAATGGGAAGAAAGTGTTTATCGGGGCGGTCATTGCGTTTGGTGCAACCTCCGTTTTAGCTGGCATTAGTTGGAACATCACAAGCTTTATTTTCTTCCGTTTGCTACAAGGCGCTGCGGCAGGCATTATTACACCCCTTATGACCACACTTTTGGTGAAAACGGCGGGGCCAAAAAATTTAGGAAGGGTGATGGCAATTGTTAGTACGCCGATGATTTTAGGCCCCATTTTAGGTCCTGTCATTGGTGGCGTGATTCTTCAATTTGCGAGCTGGCATTGGCTTTTCTTTATTAATGTCTTTGTTGTAGGCATCGCAGTGCCGCTCATGAATAGGTCGCTGCCTGATTTTCAGCCGTTTAATAAAGCGAGTAAACTTGACGTTTTAGGTATCCTAACGCTATCGCTGTTTAGTGCAGCCCTCATTTACGGCATTACAAAAGCGGCGAGCTATCAAACGTTTTACAATAAGGAAACCTTGATTTGGCTCACAATTGGCTGTATCTCGGCCTTGACGTATGTGATAAACAATCAGCTCAAAAAGAACAGAACCGTCGTCCCGCTCGTTTTATTCAAGTATAAAAGTTTTGCTGCTTCGAGTGCCGGACTGTTTCTCGCTAATATCGCGATTATGGGGCCGATGTTCATTTTACCGCTCTTTTTCATCCATCTACATCATTTTACAACGATAGAAGCCGCGCTCGCGCTCATTCCGCAAGGTGTCGGCATGTTGATTACTAGACCTTTTATTGGAAAAATGATTGACCAAGTTGGCGCAAAATCCGTTGTATTTATTAGTTTGGCGTTGTCGATTTTGGGCACGCTCCCGTTCGTTTTTGTCACCGAGCAAACGAGTATGGTGTGGCTGTCGATTTTCCTCTTTATTCGCGGTCTTAGCGTTGGCGGAATTAATTTGCCGCTGATGAGTGATGCCTACACGGGGCTAAAAGACGAACAAATTCCTGAAGCGAGCATCGGTGTGACGATTACGGAAAATCTTGGCGCGAGTTTTGGAACAGCCATCATAGCGACCGCTGTTGCAGCGGTAATGCAAGGCACAACGCCGTCCATTTCGGCGAGCCTAAACGGCTATCATGCAGGCTTTTTAGTATCGCTTATCGCGCTTGTTCTCATTGCCATTCCAAGTTTATTTTTAACACATAAAAAAACAGGAAGCAACATGTCGTAAATTTGACATTGCTTCCTGTTTTATTTTTCTGCTAAGTATTGAATGTTTTTTGGTAAAGTATTGATTCTTTTGTAGTTCATCACAAGCTTATTGCCAGAAACTACAATTTTATATTGCTCGTTTTTCGGAAGTTTTTTTTCGCTTAAAAAGGATAGGGTTTTAGCATGCCCTTTGCTATCAAATACTTTTTCCGTATAAGAATAGCCTTTAAATTGGTCTTTTTTGACGATTTTACCTTCAGACTTCATTTTTACAAAATAAGGTGCTGCTGTTTTTTCGTCTGGTAACATATATTCAAAAACGAGGACAGTCACCATTAATAAACTGGATAAAAGTAGAATAAGTGCTTTTTTATTTTTCATTGAACTCGTCCTTTCTTTACTTGATGAATTACTTCAAGTTTAACGCAAATGTTCAAGTGAATCCCTCGGGTAAACTAACAAAACGCCGGATTAACCTTACAATTTTGTCATTTAAAAAAAGGGTTGCTTTTTCTGCGCAAATTATGGTTTAATAGAATAGCTAATAAACGTTAGGTAAAAAAAGAAGGTGTTAGAATGAAATCAATCGATGCTCGTATGGAGCAAGATTCAGTATTAAAAGTTTTTCTAAGGTATTTAATCCCGTCACTAACCGGGATGCTACTTATGTCGGTCAATATCGTGATGGACGGCATTTTTGTTGGACACAGACTTGGCGGTGTAGCGCTTGCGGGCATTAATATCGCCGTGCCCGTTTTTTCCATCTTTACAGCAATTTCACTCTGGATTGGCATTGGCGGGGCTACACAATATTCGTTCGCTCTAGGGGAGAAGAAAATAAAAAAAGCACAGCAAATTTTTACGCGCTCCATCATTTTAGTTATCAGTATTACGATTATGCTGGCGATAATTGCGTTCATTTTCCGCGTGCCGCTCGCCTATCTACTTGGTGCAAACGATGAAACACTACCATATGTCATGGACTACATGAACGTATTACTCCTTTTTGGATTCGTGTTAACACTTGAAAATATTTTAAGCATTTTTGTCCGCAACGACGGGGATCCTAATTTAGCGATGATGGCTCTAATTGCAACCGCAGTCATCAACATCATTTTAAATTACCTCTTCTTATTCGTCTTGAACCTTGGCGTAAGAGGGTCTGCACTTGCAACAATGTCTGCCATAGCGATTGGCGTACTGATTTTGTGCACACATTTTTTCAAAAAATCTAGCCATTTAAAACTAGCCAAAAGTCGCGTCACGGGTCAGTCGATAAAACGCACACTCTCCATCGGCCTCCCTAGTTTCCTGTCAGAGCTAGGTATGTCGGTGTTTACGATGGGGTACAACATCGCTATTGCTGCCGTTGCAGGAACAGCAGGTGTGGCAGCCTTTTCCGTACTCAACTATACGCACAGCGTGATTTTAATGCTGTTTTTAGGCATGGGTTCGGCCATTCAACCGCTTATAAGCTATTACCGCGGAGCTAAAATGGCGGCACGAGAAACAGCGACCATCCGCTTATCGGTTTCCGTTGCTTTTGGAACAGGCTTGTTGTTCTTTATCGCAGGGCTCCTTTTCGCCGACAATATCGTCAATTTGTTTGGAAACTTTGACCAAGAAATCCATGACCTTGCTGTTCTAGGCGTACGCGTCTTTTTCTCCGGCTACTTATTTATGGGCTTTAACTTCGTGATGATGACCTATTTCCAAACAACCGACAGAATTGGTATGGCCACGTTCATTACTGTTGCACGCGAGCTCATTTTAATGGTCATTTTCCTAGTCATCTTACCGCCAATTTTAGGCGCAACAGGCGTTTTTGTGGCTATTCCTATTTCGGAACTCATCGTGGCCACTTCCATTTTCATATACGCCTATAAGAAACATGTTTTCAAGAAAGTATAAATTTGAAAAGCATTCGAATTCGGATGCTTTTTTAGTTTGTGAAAATAAATGATCCATAAATCATTTGACAATTTTCAATTACTAAATCTTGTTTTAAAGGTATGGAATTTCACTATAGGTTGTATGTAATGTGATGTAGTTTGTATAATGGTTCACAATGAAAAATAAGCGGAAAAAATTTTTTAAAGCTCTAAATGCTGATGATAGAATAGCTGAATGCGTTTTTTAATAAAAACCCCAAGCACTATATCTTGAATTCACAATGAAAAAGTTATACTATATATAGTGTCATAAAAATAAATTGCATCGTGGAATGTAACTTTTTTTAGCGCCATATTGGGAGCCTTCAAAAAGTTCATTTTTATGTGTTAACATAATTGCGTGCAATCGAATTGTATTGGAGTTTTATGTATTATTGTTGAGGAAATGGGGAGTGCAAATGACGACGTATATTATTAAAGATGGTGGAAATCGTAAATTACCGTTTGACAAAGAGCGTTTAAACAGATATTTAGACAAAATTCATGCGGAATTTCCGAAACTGGACATCGAAGAGTATAAACGTAAAATTTTTAATTTTATTGAGAAGAAAGAAGCGTATGCTGCAGATGAATTAGTGGATTACTTAATTCGTGAGGCAGAGGCGCGTACGGATATTCATTTGCCGGAATGGGAACATTTTGCAGCGCGTTTATACTTGAATAAGCTTTATAAAAAAGCAAGTAAAAATCGCTTTTATAATGATGACGATAAATATGGCTCTTACGTTGGTCTACAAGAAAGTTTAGGCGAAAGAGGGATTTATTCTGGAAATATTTTAAAGAATTATTCGAAGGAAGAATTAATTGAAGCAGGTAAAATGATTGACCCGGAGAAAGATAAATTGTTTACATACAACGGTCTTTATTTACTTGCGACTCGCTATTTAGCAACAGACCAGGCACGAAACGTTTATGAGCTGCCACAAGAACGCTGGCTGACAATTGCACTGTATTTAATGCAGGAGGAACCAAAAGCAAAACGTATGGAGCTTGTGAACGAGGCTTACTGGGCGTTAAGTAATTTATACATGACAGTGGCAACACCAACCCTTGCGAATGCTGGGAAAACGGGTGGGCAATTGTCGAGTTGCTTCATTGATACGATTGATGATAGCTTGCAAGGAATTTATGATAGCAACACGGATGTTGCGCGTGTATCCAAACACGGCGGCGGTGTTGGTGCTTATATCGGTTATGTTCGTTCAACAGGCGCTGCGATTCGCGGTGTGAAAGGTGCAAGCGGTGGTGTGATTCCGTGGATTAAACAATTGAATAATACAGCTGTAAGTGTCGATCAATTAGGGCAACGCAAAGGCGCTATCGCGGTTTATTTAGATGTTTTCCATAAAGATATTGAAATGTTTTTAGATTTACGTCTAAACAACGGAGACCAACGTTTACGCGCGCATGATGTCTTTACGGCAGTATGTATTCCGGACTTATTTATGGAAACCGTCGAACGCCGCGGCGATTGGTATTTGTTCGACCCTCATGAAGTCAAAGCGAAAAAAGGCTGGTACTTGCAGGACTTTTATGATGAAGAAAAAGGCGAAGGCTCTTTTAGAGAAAAATATGAAGAACTAGTTGCCGATGAAACGATTAGTAAAAAAATCGTGAAAGCAATTGATATTATGAAACGAATTATGGTAAGCCAACTTGAAACTGGGAATCCATTTATGTTTTACCGTGATGAAGTTAATCGCATGAATCCAAATAAACATGAAGGTATGATTTATTCGAGTAATCTATGTACGGAAATCATGCAAAATATGAGTCCAACAAGAATGATTCAGGAAATCATTTCCGGGGATCAAATTGTCATTACGAAACAGGCGGGCGACTTTGTTGTATGTAATTTGTCATCGGTGAATCTTGGTCGTGCTGTTACGGCGGGCGACGAAGTACTGGAACGCTTAATTGCGATTGAAGTGCGGATGCTTGATAATGTCATTGACTTGAATGAACTTCCGGTACCACAAGCGACCATTACAAACCGCAAGTATCGTTCAATCGGTCTTGGTACATTTGGTTGGCATCACTTACTTGCCCAAAAAAATATTGCGTGGGATTCTACAGAAGCCGAAGAATTTGCGGACGAGTTATATGAAAAAATCAACTTTTTAACTATAAAAGCAAGTGCCGAAATCGCGAAAGAAAAAGGCGCATATAAAATCTTCAAAGGTAGTGATTGGAATACGGGTGAATATTTCGCGCGCCGTAAGTATACAAGTGATGCTTGGCGTGAACTTGCGGAAGATGTGGCTGAAAACGGTATTCGAAACGCCTATCTTGTGGCAGTAGCTCCGAACATGAGCACGGCTCAAATCGCGGGTTCAACAGCTTCTATCGACCCAATCTACAGCGCATTTTATTACGAAGAGAAGAAAGATTACAGAAGACCAGTAATTGCGCCTGGTTTAAGCTTAAACACTTACCCGTACTATGAAAAAGGTGCGTATAAAGTGGATCAGTTTGCAAGTGTTCGTCAAAACGGACGTAGACAGCGCCACGTGGACCAATCTTTAAGCTTTAACTTCTATGTGCCAAGCGGTATTAAGGCTAGCAAATTGCTAGAACTACACTTAAACGCTTGGAAAGAAGGATTAAAAACAACCTACTATGTGCGCTCAAATGACATTGATGTTGACGAGTGTGAATGGTGCTCAAGCTGATAAAAATAAAACACGAATTTGGACTGGCGGTTGCTTTAAATCGCTAGTCTGAATGATTCTATCACATATTTGGGAGGAGCTTTAGGATGAGCGAACAAAACAAAGAATTAACGAGAATTAAAATATTAGAACCGTTAAGTCCCAACCGTTCAACGGCAATTATTAACGGGGAAACAAGCGGCATTTTAAACTGGAATGATATTCCTTATCCATCTTTTTACCGGGCGTATAAGGAACTTTCAACAAACTACTGGATTCCAGATGAAGTGGATATGAAAGGTGATGCAAAGCAGTATCCGGAATTATCAGAAGAAGAACGCTATGCTTTTGATGCGATTATCGGTTTACTAGCAACACTTGACTCGCCGCAAACGCGTTTCATTTATAACATTGCAGAATATGTAACCGATCCGGCTGTTCATGCGAATGCTGCCATTATTGCGCAACAAGAAGTGATTCACAATGAAAGCTATTCTTATGTGCTTGCATCGATTACAAATTTACAGGAGCAAAATCGGGTGTTTGAACTAGCGCGGACGCATCCGACAATCATTAAACGCAATGAGCCAATCATGGAAGCATACCATGACTTTATGCAAAATAAATCGGGCGAAACAATTGTTAAAGCGCTCATCCAGTCTTCTATTTTAGAAGGTATCAATTTCTATAGCGGTTTCGCTTATTTCTATAATCTTGTTCGTCAAAATAAAATGACGGGCACAGGTAAAATCATTAGCTTCATCAACCGCGACGAGCTCGCTCATTCCAAATTTATTTCAGAAGTGATTCGAGCGATTTTAGGGGAAAATCCAGAGTTACTGACAGATGAACTGATTGAGTATACAAACAATGCCTTTAAACATGCGGTAGAACTTGAATCCGAATGGTCCAAAGAAGTACTTCAAGGAATTGAAGGTATCGATGTAGAGGAAATGGTCGACTACGTAAAATACCGGGCGAACAAAATGCTTGGTATGCTAGGCATGGACGAACTTTATCCGGGTTACAGCGACAATACGATGACTTGGATTAAAGCTTACGCAGATAACTTTACAGAAACGAAAACCGACTTTTTCGAAATGCGCAATTCAAGCTATAAAAAGACGAATATCGATAACGGATTTGACGATTTATGAGAATTCTCCTCGCGTATGATTCGTTAAGTGGCAATACGAAGCTTGTAGCAGATGAAATTACGGCCGAGCTTAGAACGCTTGGGCATGATGTTACGGCTTTCCGAGTTGCGGGAGACGCGAACTATCCACTTGACGAAAGCTACGACTTGTACATTTTAGGGGCATGGACAGTCGATTACGGGAGAACACCACCAGACATGAAAGATTTTATTTATGAGTTAGGAAAACCTAGCCATGTAGCATTGTTTGGGACGGGCGAAACACAGTGGGGCGTGGAAAATTTTTGTGGGGCTGTTGATAGAATGCAAAAATTCTTTGGAACGACCTATCCAACTTTAAAAATTGAACAAATGCCTCATACGGAAAAAGACAGACAAGCGATTAAAAAATATGTCCAACAAGTTTTGGATAAAAGGAGTGAAACACTTTGACGAGTATTGAGATTAAATCATTAGAAGAATTTCAAAAACATATGGCTAGTAATGAGTTAGTATATGTGGACTTTTGGAAAGATAACTGCCCAAATTGTAAAATGTTAGATCTTTCTTTCCAAGAATTTAAAAACTCTGATCATGCTGAAAAAGTAAAAGTATTAAAAGTTAAATTAGAAGAAATGGGCGAAAACTTCTTTTTCGATCAAGATATTCGCCAAACACCTACACTCGTTTTATATCGCAGCGGCGAAGAAGTGACTCGCTTAAACGGCTTTATTCCACCTAATAAAATTGAAGAAGCCCTTGTTGCAGAGGCTTAATCATACAAAACCTTCCTTATATAAGGAAGGTTTTTTGGAAGGAGATAACATGCAAGAATTACAAAATGAAATTACAGCTTTTCTAAAGGAGAAAAATTGGGCGGATCAGTACGCCTATAAAAAAGATTTGGCGCTGTCGATTTCAATTGAAGCGGCAGAACTGTTAGAATGTTTTCAGTGGAAATCTTCAGACGAAGCTATAGCTATAAATCGTGAAGAAATTTTAGAAGAAGTGGCAGATGTGATGATTTACGCGCTGCAGCTTGTTGAAAGCTTAGGAGAAGACGGGGCGGAAGTCATTAGAAGAAAGCTCGAAATCAATCGACGACGGTCATGAAAAAAGCCGCGTAATGTCTGACAAAATCAGGCGATTACGCGGCTTTATATGTCAACGGAAAGAATAACTTCTCGAACGACGTTTTTTCGCTTTCATAAAGAGTAAAATACTCATGATGATGAACAAAAGGCAAATGAGAAACACGAAAAAACCAATTAAACCTGAAATGCTAAATGAAACAGCGACACCGACAATTCCGAGGATAAGTAAAATAAGTGCTGTAATTTTCACGTACAAGCTCCTTTCAAAAAAATCTCGTACATTCATTATAACGAAAAGCGAACCAAATTTTAAGAGGGAAAAGAGAAAAAATTTTTAAAGAAAAAGGGTTGGGGGAGCATAGGTTCGCATTTTTTGAGATTAGTCAAGACTGCAAATAGAATTCTTTTTTTGATATAGTGAAGTAGAATATGTTACAGGGGGAGTAAGGAATGAACTTTAATGAGTATCAGGAAAAAGCGAGCAGAACGGCGGCTCACCACGAGCAGGCGCTCACCAATTATGGCTTAGGGATTGCTGGTGAGGCTGGTGAAGTGACGGAAATTATTAAGAAATACGCCTTTCATGGTCATGATTTGGATAAAGAGAAGCTTACGAAGGAACTTGGCGATGTTCTTTGGTATGTTTCACAAATCGCAAAATGGGCGGATATTCAAATGGAAGATGTCGCGCATGCTAACATTGATAAATTACAAAGACGATACCCCAATGGCTTTGACCGCGAAAGAAGTAAACTTAATATTTAAGGGAAAATGGAGATGGGATTGTGGATTTTTTTCGCAATCCTATTTTTTGTGACGCGATTGAGAAAGCGCTCTATAAAGAAAAGTTAAGTGTAAAACAGATGACAAGACACTTAAAGTTAGCTTTTTTCTGAAATACCGCTTATAATGTGAAAGAAGTAATAAAAGACTAAGAGAAAAAAAGGGGTATTTTCGCATGAAAGAGTATTTTATTGATCGTTCTTACAAAGCATCAATGGGCATTGCAAATGCCGTGTTAGTCACACTGGGTATGGGCTTATTGCTCCAAACAATTGGAAATTTAACTAATCTCGATTTCCTTGTTAAAATTGGTGCAATCGGAAAAAACATGTTAATTCCAGGACTTGGAATTGGTATCGCGATATGTTTACGAGCGAATACACTCGTTGTCATTAGCGCTGCTGCCTCCGCTGTCATTGGAGGTGGCGGTATTTTGGCGCTTGAAAACGGGAGCTTTGCCATCGCTGGTGGTGAACCAGTTGGGGCCATTTTAGCCGTTCTCGTTGCCGTATGGGCAGGAAAGCGCGTTACCGGCAAGACGAAGTTTGATATGATTGTCATTCCAGCTGTTTCTCTGTTAGCAGGAGGGCTCTCAGGGCTTCTTTTTGCAAAAATTATGACGCCAATTTTAGTGACCGCAAGCGGATTCATAACGACACTCGTGTCTGGTTCGCCCGTCATTTCGTCCATGGTCATCGCGGCCGTTTTTGGCTTGCTCATTTTAAGTCCAGCGTCGTCCGCTGCGCTCGCCATTGCACTGCAATTAGATCCAACAGCAAGTGCTGCCGCATTAATTGGCTGTAGCGTTCAATTCGCTTCATTTGCCATTTTAAGTTTTCGCGACAACAATTGGGGCGGCTTTTTTGCCCAGCTCATCATTACACCAAAACTTCAAACGGCAAATATTATTCGCAAACCAAGTTTAATGTTGATACCGCTCCTAACCGCCCTTGTGGCTGGCCCAATCGGCGTCCTCGTTTTCAACTTGCAAGCTACCGCAGAAATTGCCGGCATGGGCTTATGCGCGTTTGTTGCCCCGCTATACCTCATTGCTAATTACGGAATCGAAACATTCCTAGCGTTTGTCCTCGTAGCGGTCATTTTCCCAGCAGTCGTAGCGCTCATCGTTCGTCCGATTTTACTACGAAATGAAAAACTTCGAACAGGCGATTTGAAAATCGAGTTAGAATAAGTTCGCAATATAAAACCCCCTATACATTTCGTATAGGGGGTTTTACCGATGAGTTGTCTTGCCACTCACCTGATGGCCGGTTTGCCCGATGTTTCTGTTTAAACATTTTCACTTGAGATAAAAATAACGGTTAGACTTTGATCACGCAAGTAGAGAAGTGGAGCCTTACTAATTGGAAATTACAATTAGTTGGGAAAAAAGTTAATTTTCCTGTTCCCTGACTCTTGACCGAATGATTAACATCATAAGGTAGCTACTTAACGCTTCGCCATCTTTTTTAATATACGATACTGTATTCACCTGCTTCAAAATCAAATTGAAGCGGTTGACGTAACGAAAATCCGTTTCTCAAGTCGTTTTCGAATTGAACTTTGGTCTTAGTCGCGGCTATTCACCATCGCCTTCCTCCTGCATCCAAGTTCGAAACACCATCCATCAGACGTTACCGGCATATGACAAAGCTGAAAAAATCAGCTTGTACACACACGTTTTTTACGTAGAAGCGATTTTATGCGATGTGTGCGTAATGAATTAAAAAATCTTTCATTCGCAACGCCTCTCTTTCTTTTGTTACTATATTATATCCGTTTCTCCTGTTTGTAAACGCTTTATAAGCAAAATAAGCCGAAAGATTGCTTTTTGGGAAAAATTGGCATTAAAGTGCGCCTTACGGACTATTATTTATACGGAAAAAGATTGACAGCAAGGTGAAATTCGATTATGATAAGTATCAATGAGAATGATTATCACTCTCGAAATCTAAGTGGAAAAAGGGGTAGGAAAATGAAAAAAGTTTTATTTAGTATGCTCGTTATTCTTACGCTTGCTCTTGCCGCGTGCGGTGCCAGCGATTCAGATAAAGCAGATTCAAAAGCAAATGAGGCCAAAACCATTACATATAAATCGGAAAACGGGGACATAAAAGTGCCTGCTAATCCAAAACGCGTTGTCATTTTAACTGGTTATACTGGGGATTTAATTCAACTTGGGGTCCCAATTGTGGGCGCGGATTCTTACAGTTTCGCGAATCCAAATTTTAAAGAAGGATTAAAAAATGCGAAAGAAATTTCTGAGGAAAACGTAGAGGACATTATTGCTCTAAAACCAGATTTAATTATTGGAGCGAGTACTTCGAAAAACCAAGATAAACTAAAAAAAATTGCGCCACTTGTGACTTTCACGTACGGTAAAAATGATTATTTAGAGCAACATATTGAAATTGGTAAAGTAGTAAACAAGGAAAAAGAAGCGACTGACTGGGCGGCGGATTTTGAAAAGCGTGCGGAAGCAGCCGGCCAAGAAATTAAAGATAAAATTGGCGCGGATACAACAATTTCCGTAGCTGAAAACTTTGATAAGCAACTCTATGTGTTTGGCGACAACTGGGGACGTGGCACGGAAATTTTATATCAAGCGATGAAACTCAAAATGCCGCAAACTGTAAAAGATGCCGCACTAAAAGCTGGCTACTATGCAGTTTCTCCTGAAGAACTCGGAAAATATACCGGCGATTATATGGTGCTTAGCAAAACAGAAGGTCAGGATGCCTCTTTCATGAACACAACAACGTACAAAGAGATTCCAGCTGTTAAAAATAATCACGTTTTACAAGTGAAAGCCAATGAATTCTACTTTAACGATGCATTGACGCTAGAATTCCAATTAAAAACATTTCAAGATTACTTTTAGGAAAATAGAAAAGGTGGGTTCACATGTCCTTCAAAATGCCGATTTGGTCCAGATTTATACTCGTACTGCTTTTACTAATTGGCGCATTTGGCCTTGCCTTATCTTTTGGCTCCGTCCATTACTCGTTCGGATTTCTCTTTGATGGCTTTTTTAATGGGCAACACCAAAAAGAAATCACAACCTTATATGAACTTAGATTGCCGCGTAACATCGCGGCAATTCTGATTGGTGCGGCACTCGGGGTGTCCGGAAGTATCATGCAAGCGGTCACACGAAATCCGCTAGCCGACCCCGGGCTTCTAGGCGTTTCAGCAGGGGGCAATTTAAGTTTAGCGCTCGTCATTGCGTTCATGCCAACCCTAGCTTTCCCCGGAAAAATGCTCGCGTCTTTTCTCGGAGCTGCGCTCGGAACACTTTTTGTTTTAGCGATTAGCAAGCAGGGGAACATTTATAAAATCGTCCTCGCAGGTGCGGCGATTTCAGCGTTTCTTACGGCGATTTCGAGTGCGGTAAGTATTCTGTTTAAAACTTCCAAAGAAATGAATATGTGGACGTCCGGAGGCCTTGTAGGAACGACTTTTCATGAGATGATTTTAATTGCTCCGGTCATTCTCTTGGCGCTTCTTGTGACGCTGTTTTTTTCAAAACAAATCGGAATCCTAACGATGAGCGATGAAGTTGCTGTTGGGCTAGGCATTTCGGTTGATCGCATGCGGCTACTCCTGTTTTTATTTGTCGCGATTTTAACCGGCGCATCTGTTGCGTTAATCGGCGAAGTAGCTTTTGTTGGTTTAATCGTCCCGCATTTCGCGCGTTTTATTGTGGGCGTGAATTATAAATACATATTGCCAATGTCAGCACTTGTTGGCGCACTATTTTTGCTGATTGCAGATACGCTAAGCCGCTCGCTTAATCCGCCTTTTGAAATTCCAATTGTGGCGATTTTATCCGTCATCGGCTTGCCGTTCTTTATTTACATCGTGAGAGGGGGACTAAAAGGATGAAAAAATCCCGTTTTATCATCATTTTTTGTACCGGACTTATCCTCCTAATCTTAACCGCTCTGTTCAATTTAACAGTAGGCACCGAGGCGTTGCCATTTTCACGCGTCCTTGCTGTTTTAACAGGCCAAGGCGAAATGCTCGAGAATTTCGTTCTATTCGATTTACGACTGCCAAGACTGCTTATCGTTCTTTTCGGCGGCATGGCACTTGTCTTGTCTGGGAGCCTGCTCCAAACATTAATGAAAAATGACTTGGCTGATCCAGGAATCATCGGAGTCAATTCTGGTGCAGGTGTGGGTGTCGCGATATTTTTCCTATTCATGCCATTTGGAGCTGCGAGCATCAATTTGATGTTGCCACTCGCAGGCGTCATTGGCGGACTCGTCACCGCGCTACTCATCATCGTCTTGTCGCGCAATAATCCGCAATATCTTATCCTAAACGGAATCGGTTTTTCCTTCGCAATGAGCGGCCTCATGGTCGTCCTCATGTCTTCTGCGAACCGCGAAAAAGTAGATTTCCTAGCCAAATGGCTGTCTGGCTCAATTTGGGGCGTCGACTGGCCGTATGTCTGGCTTATGCTCGCCATGCTCGTCCTTTTCGTGCCGCTACTCTTTTTATACAGCCATAAATTAGACCTTTTAACTTTGGATGAAAACACGATAATTAACTTAGGCTTACGGGCAGGCATTTGGCGCATTCTCTTCATCGGAATAGCCGTCGTTTTTGCTGCCGTAACCGTATCAATTACAGGTGCGATTACTTTCCTCGGCTTGATTGGTCCGCATATCGCGAAATCACTAGTCGGCCCAAAACACCGTTTCTTCATGCCTGTTGCTATGCTCATCGGTGCGGAACTATTTTTAATCGCAGACACCATCGCGAAACCATTTGATTTACCAGCCGGTATCATTGTTTCCATCATCGGCAGCCCATATTTTATCTATCTATTATTTAAAAAGTAAAGATTTCAAGAAATGAATCGACTAAAGACCTCAAAATCCGGATTTTGAGGTCTTTTTTTGTAGTAAAGTTCGAAAAACAGACACATTATAATATCTTCCTGAATGGTATACTAAAAAAGCAGATAACAAGTCAGAAGGGATGGAGATGATGAGTCGGATTGCGATTGCCGAAGTGGAGGATTTTCTAGAAAAACTGAAGAAGTCCAATACGGAGGCGAGTAGGTGGCTAACGGACTTTCAAAAAGCGGTGATTGCCTATACGAATGAATCCCGCGTGTCAGGAGAAGCCGTCGACCGGTCGAAAGCGTATTATGAAGTAAGTTACGTGCCGCTTGTGGAAACGGTTCTACAAGCGATGACGATGAGCGAGGAGCTCCTCGCGCAGTACATACAAGATTTTTATAGTCAAGTGGACGCCACGCCAGATATGTTCATCAATGCCGAGCGGTTACAAGACGTCATGGAGGACGTGCGGCGATTAGAGCGGGAAAAAGAGCGCATTACGCAGTCGATGAGCGGTGGCATGGGCACGACGCGGCAAGGTCAGCACCTACAGTATTCGATGCGACTTTACGAAGCCATCGAGGCTGAAAAAGTGCTGGAGAAATACATCGCGTTTGAACAAAGCCACACGACTTTTTTCGCCCCGTTTAGCTGCGGTGCAACGAGCGGTGGAGGCGCTGCAAAATCAGGTGCAATTCAACGCAGAAACCGGCCTGTACAGTGTCGCGAAAACCTTTGCGCCAGCGATGAAAAGTTTACAGAAATCGCTGAATGAAGCACGCGGGATTGATCCGAAACTCGACGCCCAGTTGGAAGAGTACCTCCTCTTCAAGGTGGCGTACAAAGATTCCAGTGGAAAAGAACAAGCGATGTGGATTTTGGAGAAAGACGGGGTACGTGTCCCGAACAGCGAACTCGAAGCGTATTTAAAACGAACCGCTGACTACCAAGATAAGGATAAATATACTATACTAACGTTAGAAGAGTTAAACGAGAAAATCATGAAAGCCTGGCAAGATAAGACGTATTACATGGACGGAAAAGTGTATTCAGGCGCGGCAGGGAGCATCTTACAAGCTTCTGCGTATGTGGAGGACTGGGAAGGCCAACTAGCCGAATCCGGCATTATGTCGGCGTTATCAGGCGTAGGCCTAGGCGCTGCGATAGCTCGTGGGAGTAAGGCGTATAAGGGTGGTAGTGGGGCTGCAAAAGCTTCCCAAGTTTTCAACAAAAATATAACTGTAGATAGTATTAAAAAAAATACAGGGGCTTTCAAAGGGAAAACAGCAGATGAAATTGCAGAGTCAATGAGAAAATCGGGATATGATGTAGTTGTAGAGGAATCGTCCAAGTCACAAACAGGAGCTATGATTATCAAAGTGAAGAATGCATCTGAGAAAGAAGGAAGAAATATTTCGCAGGTACAGGTTTCACCAGGTGGAGGAAGACATGGGGATTTACCATATACTAAAATTAGTACAACAAGTGCAGATGTGGGTAAGATAAAAATTGTATATGGAGAAGAGTCTTTGTATATCTCGAATGGCGAAAAAAATGTAACAGTTGTTTTTGAAGGAGGAAGATAAAAATGATAGATATTAATGCGCCGATTGTTCCATATGAAAGTATAGGAGGAATAAAGCTATATAGTACTATTAAAGAGTTGAAAGAGATTGTTACTGGAAAGAATGTTGAAGTACAGGTGTTTAACAAAGTACGGATTATCTATACTATAGGTGATTCGTTAAAACTGTTTTTTGATCTATTGACAGGAAAGCTTTTTAAAATTGTGACGCTGGCAGGATACAAAGGGGCTCTTTTTGGCGAAATAAAAGTAGGTATGAAAAGTGAAGAATTTTTAAAGATAGAGCCGTCTTTTGTATATGACGACTTTGAGGAAGTGTATGAAACTGAAAAGGGAGTATATATTGAAACCGAGGCACGGAATGATACAGTAAGATGGATATCTATTTTTGTAAAAGAACTAGGAACGGAGGCATTTAAAAAAGGTGAATGGTAGACGTATTATATTAACAAGATTGTAATAATAAGAAATTAATCTTAATTAAATCAAAAAATAGAACTTTCACTTTCCCCTCTCGGAAAGAGATAGTGGGTTATAAAAGCTTTCCAAATTATTTTTGAAGGGAGACAAGTGAAATGATAGATGTAAATGCACCCATCATTCCATATGAAAGTATGGGGGGAGTAAAGCTATATAGTACTATCAAAGATGTGAAAGAGATAATAACTGGAAAAAATGTGGAAACAAAGGTATTTCACAATACATGGATTGTTTATAGTATAGACGATTCATTGGAATTATTTTTTGATCTATTGACAGGAAAGCTTTTTAAAATTGTAACGCTTGGAGGATATAAAGGAACTCTTTTTGGTAAAATAAAGGTAGGGATGAAGAGCGAGGAGTTTTTAAAGATAGAATCATCTTTCGTGTATGATGATTTTGAAGAAATATATGAAACTAAAAAAGGAGTATATATTGAAACTGAGGTTGTGAATGATACGGCAAAATGGATATCCATTTTTGTAAAAGAAATTGATAGTGAAAGTTTTCGTTTAGGGGAATGGTAAGACAAATCGAGAAAGGGAGCTGTTAATTTAGCTCCCTTTTAATACTATTCATCCGAATTAATCTCATCCAAATAATTCTCAAAAATGTCATCTAAGACAGTTAAAAGTACTTCCTTACTTTGCCTGTATGCGAGCTCATGCTTATCTGTGAACGCTGTATGATTATGGGAGTGTAAAGTATGTGGACGTCTAAACCTGGTAAAAAAAGTAGTTTTTAAGAGGAGCTAAAAA
This sequence comes from Listeria sp. ILCC792, assembly GCF_900186135.1. NCBI lineage: Bacteria > Bacillati > Bacillota > Bacilli > Caryophanales > Listeriaceae > Listeria > Listeria sp. ILCC792. The sequence continues at coordinate 48,774 of NZ_FYBO01000013.1, read as the reverse complement.
CATGCAATGGATTATTTTAATTGGCGATGAGAACTTTAATCTTGAGGTAGTAAAGGCAATTAAATATGATAAGAAAAATAAAATGGCGGATGTAGATAGAAATAGAATCGTTGTAGACTTTGGAGAAGAACATATTTTTTATGATTATGTTGAAAATCTATTGGAAGAGTATGAAGAGGAGGAGAATAAAAATATTCCCTATAGTCACCCATATTTTATTATACTAACCTATTCTTCAGTCTCATTACTAAAGCAAATTTTTTCACAAAAGAATTTTTTGAATGATATTTATGTGGATGATGATTATGGGAGGATTATGAAAATCGAAAAATTTAAAGACGTTTTATGTAATAGTTGATGGATTCGTATAAATATGTTGCAAGCAGGGAGTTATTGATTTAATTGTTACAATAACTAAAAAAGAGAAACAAATCCTAACACAGGAAATGTTTCTCTTTTTTCACAGATTTTATTCTGCATTTGTGACAGAAAAAATGCCAATTGGTTACATCAAGTGACTTTGAAAACGAGCTATCCCACAATGGTGGTTACAATTCTTTAATAGTTGGACTAAAAAAAAGAAGCAAATCCTAATGCAGAAAATGCTTCTCTTTTTTTCAATCTATTTCTCTATCCGCCATTTTTAGTGGAAGTTCTCTTTACAAAAAATACGCCATAATAATATCGTCCACATATTCCCCGTTTATTAGAAATTCCTTCTCCAAGCGTCCTTCCACGTGAAAGTCATTTTTCGTATAGAACGAAATCGCTTTTTCATTTTTGGAAAGGACACGCAATTGGAGTTTGGTGTAACCTTCTTTTTTGGCATTTTCTTTTAGGAAGGTCATCAATTGGCTGGCGATGCCTTGTTTTTGGTAGTCTGGGTGCACGGCGATGTCGAGTGTTGCGACATGTTTGTTTGATGGCAGTGGAATCGGAGAGTGGTAGCCGAGAATGCCGACAACTTGGTCCCCGTTAACTGCCACAAATTTGTCGCCAGCAGGGTTTTTCGCTAAGTAATCAGCGGGGGAGTCAAAATGAATTTCGCTAGGTGTAGTCCCGGGTGTCCAAACTAAATGTTCCAGCGCCATCATTGACGCAGCATCTTCTTTTTTTGAATGTCTAATTTCCAAATTTTGTCACCTTCTAATTTAATTTTTTAGCATAAGAAAAAGATTTTCTTAAGGTTTTGATAAGCCCATCATTCGAGTAAAGCAGCACGTTTCCTTTGTAAAGCTTGAGCGTAAGGAAGAAAGCGAGCGCTGTTGTGAGTATTAAAATACCGAGTGAAATGAAAATGCCCGTGTTCGAAACAGAAAGTAAATCCATGCGCGCAAGCATCATCATCGGTGAGAACATCGGAATGTAGGAGCCGATAATCACGAGAATGTTGTCTGGCACGTTGCTCGCCGCAATCGAACCCCAATAGCCGAGAATCGAGAGCATCGTAAGCGGATAAATAAACTGTGCGACCGTCTCGACGTTTGGTACCATCGACCCGACCATCGCGGATAAAATAATATAAAGCAGTAAACCAAACAAAATAAAGAGCAAGTTTAGGATTAAATAGTAGGTTGGGAATGCCGCTAATTGATCTAAAATGTTTTGCACAACATCCGTGTTTTTCATCACGAGCATAACAGAAACCGAAACCACAATGTAAAAGCCAATTTGCGTGAGAAGCATTAAAATAATCGCAGTGAGCTTAGCGAGCAAATGCGTTGTCGCAGAAACGCTCGACAAAATGACTTCCATGATGCGCGTCCCTTTTTCAGTTGCAATTTCAGACGCCACAATATTCGCGTAACTGACAACAAAAATAAAGATGACGAGGGTTAAAACTAAAATGGCGGCGCTCATCACTTCTTTTTGTTTATTCGTCAGCTGGTCAGTTGATTCAACATGATTTTTGACGGGCACAGGAGCAGTAATGTCTTGTAGCTGGGCTTCCGTAATCTTGTAATTTTCTGCCTTTGTAGCAACCTTTGCAGCAGTTAAGTCGGTCGTAATACGTGCAAGCACCTCTTGACCGGCCGTTTCTTCAGTAGTGTATACGGCTGAAACTTGCCCGTTTGTATCCGTAATCGTGAGATAGCCGTCTAGTTTGCCATTTGAAAGAGCCTTCTTCGCTGCGTCTTCCGTCTTAACATCGGTTTGTACTTTAAAATAATCCTTATCTTTTTGAAAAGCCGAAACAAAAGCTTCGTTATCACTTAAAACCGCAATTTTAGTCATATCATCACTATTAAAATAATCCATAATTTTTGGCAAGCCGACAATAAAAGCGGCGATTAAAATGGGAAACAACAGTGAAAAGAGAAAAGACTTCGTTTTGACGCGCCGCTTATAAACTTGCTTCGTGATGACCGAAAACTTACTCATTTTCTTCACCCGCTTTCCATTTGAAAATTTCTTCGAGCGTTGGCGGCTCCAAGCTAAACATTGGAATAAAGCCGTCTTTTGTCACATGTTCGAAAACCGCTTTTGCAAACGATTCATCGGCTAATTCAAGCTGTAAAATACCGTCGCGTTTCGCTTCGACGTGCTTAACACCAGGCAAAACCTGTAATTCTTCTTTTGAAAAAGGAGATTTTAAGCGAATCCTTTTACTTCCAAAACTAAGCTTCACCGAATCCGTATCACCGTGTAAGACCGTTTTCCCTTTTTTCAGCATGATTAATGAATCGCAGAGTTCTTCGACATTTTCCATGCGATGACTTGAAAAAATAATGGCCGTCCCGCGCGCCTTCATTTCAAAAACAATGCTTTTAAGAATTTCAGCATTTACAGGATCAAGTCCACTAAAGGGTTCGTCTAAAATAAGCAATTTGGGGTTGTGTAAAACAGTGCTTATGAGCTGGATTTTTTGCTGATTTCCTTTAGACAATGTCTTCACCAAATCACTTTTCTTACCGACGACTTCTGCTCGTTCCAACCAGCGATCAATTTCTGGTAGAACATTTTTTTTGCTCATTCCTTTTAGTTCAGCAAAAAAAAGCAACTGGTCTTCAATTGTAACATTCGGATAAAGGCCACGCTCTTCAGGCAGGTAGCCAATTAAATTAGGATTTATTTTAGTAGTTGGTTGCCCGTCCCAAGTAATTTGCCCACTTGTTGCTTCTATAAAATGCAAAACAAGTCGGAAAGTCGTCGTTTTGCCGGCCCCGTTTTGGCCAATTAAACCAAGTATTTCGCCAGGTTCGATTTTAAAAGATAAGTCATCAACAGCTATCTTCTGACCAAATTGTTTTGTAACATGCTGTAATTCGAGTGACATTTGCTCTCCTCCTTTTTTTCTACACATTCTATTCTACCAAAAAAATGCAGAATTGCTTGCGTAAATTTACGGATAATGTAAATTTTTTCCTTTTATAGTGAAAAGATTGATTTAAAAATGAGCGAATAATTCGATATGATAACAGTAGCTCAAAATATTTTTATTTTTTTAAAGAAGAAGGTAGCTGTATGAGGATAAAATTAACTTTCGTTGCAGACGAAATTTATGCAGAATTAAAAAAAGATATTTTGAACCATAAGTTCAAGCGAGAAGAAAAGATTTCAGTGGAATACGTCATGCGCAGATTCAATGTTTGCCGACCTTTTGCGATGGATGCACTTGAAAATTTAGTGGAAACTGGCTTGCTTAGCTTTGATTACAAGATACTTACAACTGACTATGCAGATTTTCGCCTAATATCAAGGCTAAAAATGACTTTTTATAATTTAAATTATGCTGTTCAAAAATTAGAAGAAAAAGATGTTCCCGTTTGTTTTGATTGTTTAAAACAGGAACTTATGAAAACTAAACTAGCTGTTCGCGAACAAAATTTTGATGTTCTAACAAGTGGAATCCGTAATTTTTACGGCTGCATGATTGAGCATACAGAAATGCCCAGTCTAGAAAAAAATACGGATTATTTAATTGCTCTTTTAATCTCTTTAGAAAAGGAAGATAGGCAGGCGTTTTTTAATGTGCAAGCACGCGGCATAATCGACTACTTGGACACGCTGATTGATTCACTCGATAAGCGAGAATTTGAAAAATGTCATCAAACGCTCAATCAATTTTATGTGCATAACGTAAATTTACTTTTTGGTTCATAAAAAATAGTTTGGAACAAAATTTAACGTTGTTCCAAACTATTTTTTTAATTTCCCATCTTAAAATCGTCATTCGTCAATTCGAATTCCCCTTTTAAGCCGGATGTAATATAGACTTTTTTATCTTTGCTTACAAAAATGGCTTCTACACCATCGTGCGATTCAATGAATTTAAGTCCTTCTTTAATGCCTTTTGAGAAAGCTGCAGAGGAGAGGCCATCACCAGTAATTGATTTTTTACTAATAATGGAAACACCCGCAATATCATTATCGAACGGATAACCCGTTTTAGGATCAAATAAATGGTGGTATTTTTTGCCATCTACTTCTAAATAGCGCTCGTAAATCCCGGAAGTAACAATCGATTTATTTTGTTCAGGCACTTTGCCGAGAATCGTATTGCGCGGGGAGAAGGGGTCTTGAATCCCAACATTCCAATCGCCACCTTTAGGACTTTCTCCTTGAAGTAAAATATTTCCGCCTAAATCAATGATGGCCGTTGTGACGCCATTTTCTTTAAACACTTTTCCAACTTCATCAGCGATAAACCCTTTGGCGATACCACCTAAATCAAGTTCCATACCTTTTTCTTTTAAATAAACCGTTTTATCGTCCTCATTTAGTTCCACATTTTTATAGTTGATAAGCGGTAATTTAGCATCGATTTCGCTTTGAGACGGCTTTCTCGCGTCTGGAAAACCAATATGCCAAAGAGAAGTAATCGGGCCAATTGTAATATCTTTCGTACCACTTGTTTGATCACTATATTTAATGCCTTCTTTTATGAGGTAGAAAATATCATCATCAACTTTAACGGGTGCAACACCGCTTTGTTCGTTGATTTTATCAATTTCAGATGCTCTTTCTTGTTCATCATTTACATCAATTTTATTTGCGAGTTCGCGAACGCGGTCAAATCCTTTATCTAAAACAGCTTCTTTTCCATCATCATATATTGTAAGCGTTACAACGGTCCCCATCAGGAACTCCGTTTTCGTGTACGGATTAGAAGCTAAATGGCGCTCTGCTTGACTCGTTTCGCTTTTTGCCTCTTTCGGAGCTTCCCCGCAACTAGACAAGAGAAGAACTGAGCAAGTCGCAATACTAACAAGCAATCTTCTTTTTTTCATTATGTCACCTCGAATTTTTTCCTACGCTATTAATGTAACTTGTTAAACAAATGAAGTCAATAAGGCTAGTGGACTACTTTTTAATCCGGAAATAACCCCGTTCATAAATAAAAGTCGCAAGGAAAATCGTCCCCAAACCAAGTAAGCACCCAGCGAGAACATCACTCGGATAATGGACCGATAAGTACACCCGAGAAATCATCACCAGTATCACGAAAAAGCCAAATAGAAGTGGCACAATAACCTTACTGCTTTTTTTCTTTAGGTAAAAAAGAATAAGTAAGATGGCTAAAAACCCGTAGAAAGTCGTGGAGCCTGTCGCATGACCACTCGGGAAACTGTAGCCGGAAATAGGAATTAGCGGTTCATCTGGCCGCGGACGTAAAGTGATATGTTTAAAAATTTGTGGCAGCAAAAGCTCACCGAAAAAAAATGTCGCACCCGTCCAGACCGCAATTTTCACGCCTAATTTGCGCCACACAATGATAACCGTAATAAGAGAGAAAATAATCATAGCTACAGTGCCACCAAATTGTGTAAGTATTGTAAAGAATTGGGTTTTTACATCTGTCATGTTTCCTTGAACAAGAGGGATAAGCGCATCATCCAGCTTTGAGATGAAAGAGAGTTGAAACATCACACCAATCCATAGAAAAAGAAAAAGTAAGTAGCAAATAATACTAATCATTAAAAACGAATATTTTTGAGTAGCTTTGTTAGCCATCATATTCACCTCGCCCTTTTTTGTTTTATAGTAAGAAAAAAGGATGAAAGAAAAATCTTTCATCCTTGATGAGCCATGATGGGCTCGAACCATCGACCCTCTGATTAAAAGTCAGATGCTCTACCAACTGAGCTAATGGCTCAAAAATGGCTGGGCTAGCTGGATTCGAACCAGCGCATGACGGAATCAAAATCCGTTGCCTTACCGCTTGGCTATAGCCCATTACTGGTGGAGGAGAGTGGATTCGAACCACTGAACCCTAAGGAACGGATTTACAGTCCGTCGCGTTTAGCCACTTCGCTACTCCTCCAAATATTAAGATGCCGACTGCAGGAATTGAACCCGCAACCTACTGATTACGATTCAGTTGCTCTACCAGATTGAGCTAAGTCGGCGTAAGCACATCTGAACGTTGAGGCAACACATATCAGTCTCTTTTAAAATTTCAGATGTAAACACAACTTCCATTAAAAGTTACTTCATCATAATATAACATTTTCTTAAATAAAGCTAGTTTTAAGAAATAAGTATTACGATGACCCGTACGGGATTCGAACCCGTGTTACCGCCGTGAAAGGGCGGTGTCTTAACCGCTTGACCAACGGGCCAAAAATAAAAAGTAATTTTACAGCCAAAATCTATTATATAAACACTTTATAGATTTGTAAATACCTAAAATAAAGTTTCACTTTTCTGAAAATAAAAATGCGTTTTCTTATTGAAAAGAGGGTATTAATCTATAAATTTGATTGCAATATGGGCACTTTATTAGGAAGAATAAAAAAACTCGTTACTTCTATGGCTAGCTATGCTATAATTTGTCATATTGTTTTTTGCTTATTTTAAATTAAACTAAAAAAGGTAGGGAATATCATGGCTTCGCCTCTTAAAAGATTATTAATTGGGCGCCCGCTTAAAAGTTCAGAAGCAGGGGAACAAAAATTAGGGAAATTAAAAGCACTCGCAGTTTTATCATCAGATGCACTTTCATCTATTGCTTATGGGACAGAACAAATTTTGCTTGTTCTTGTTACCGTCAGTGCAGCGGCAATGTGGTATTCACTTCCAATCGCACTTTGTGTACTTATCTTATTACTAGCGTTAAATTTATCCTACAAACAAATCATTTATTCCTACCCTCACGGGGGCGGGGCGTATGTTGTTTCAAGAGAAAATTTAGGAAAAAATGCTGGCTTAGTGGCCGGAGGTTCACTCCTTGTCGATTATATGTTAACGGTCGCTGTAAGTGTATCTTCTGGTACCGATGCAATCATATCGGCAATCCCTTCTTTATTTCCTTTTGCGGTTCCAATTGCTATTGTATTAGTCATTATCGTGACAATCATTAATTTACGTGGGATTACAGAATCCGCGAGCATATTAGCAATTCCCGTTTACTTATTTGTTTTTTCTATTGTCGTTTTAATATTTACGGGACTATTTAAACTAATAATGGGTGTTGATGCCACTCACGAAACAGCATCCGTCGGGACACACGTTCAAGGTGTTACCGTATTCTTGTTACTACGAGCTTTTGCATCAGGTTCTGCCTCTTTGACAGGCATCGAAGCCATTTCAAATGCAGTACCTCTATTTAAAAAGCCGCAAGCTAAAAATGCAGCGAAGACTTTGACGATTATGGCTTCATTATTAGGTTTTTTCTTTTTAGGAATTACCTTGCTTGCCTTTATGTACGGAACAGTACCCGAACTTAAGGTGACAGTGCTATCTCAAATTGCTGAAAATGTTTTCGGACGTAATTTCATGTTTTACTTTATTCAAGCAACTACTGCGCTCATTTTAGTACTCGCAGCAAACACCGGTTTTTCAGCTTTCCCGCTGCTTGCTTTTAATTTGGCTAAGGATAAATACATGCCAAGAATGTATTTAGCGCGTGGCGATCGTTTAGGTTATTCGAACGGGATTATCACGCTTGCAGTTGGCTCCATCGTGTTGATTATTTTATTTAAAGGAAAAACTGAATTACTTGTGCCATTATATTCTGTCGGGGTGTTTATTCCGTTTACATTATCGCAATCGGGCATGATTGTAAAATGGTGGAAAGAAAAGTCTGAAGGTTGGAAGAAAAAACTTGCAGCGAATCTGCTCGGAGCAGTCATTTCATTTACTGTTTTAATTGTGCTCTTTCTAACACGAATTGAATCTGTTTGGCCGGTTTTCATTTTCTTGCCAATCATGATTTATGTATTCCACAGGACGAGAAGGCATTATGTGAAGCTTGGTCCGCAACTTAGAGTCGATGAGTCGATGGATCTTGATATGCCTGACTTTAAAGGAAATGCCGTTATTATTGCAGTTTCAGATACGACAAGAGTTGTAGAAGGGGCATTAAAATATGCGAAATCAATTGGAGACACAGTCATAGCGGTTCATGTATCTGTGGACCGTGTACAAGGGAAGGAGTTTGTTGAAAGGTGGAATCGGGTTCATCCCGAAGTTAGAATTGCCCACTTATATTCAACATATAGGTCCATCTCCGAACCGCTGATGAAGTTTATTGATACCGCAAAACAAAAAGCGGATCAGGATAATTATTCATTAACTGTGCTCATTCCGCAGTTTATTCCTAAAAAAGGCTGGGAGAATGTTCTGCATAATCAGACAAGCCTTATGATACGAACGAAGCTTATGATGAAACGCGATGTCGTTGTTGCTACGTATCCATACCATTTGAAGGAATAGTTTTTCTTCGGGGGAAAGAAAAAGTAATTTGTGGAACAGCTATAGAATAACAACTTCTTTTGGCTTTGTAAAAAGCAGGAAATCCCGTTTTTAAAATGAAATTCGTTCGAAAATCCTCTTTTTGTTAAGACAAAAAGAGGATTTTTTGTAGCCTTATATACAATGAAATACAAAATTGGGCATTTAGTAACAATTTGGTTTTACAAAAAGATAACAATTGTATCATTTTGATGTCGTAAACAAAGTTAGCTTGTAAGGAAGTTGAAAAGCGTGTTATTGTCCCATTTGTCGAAAAAAAAGCGCAAACTTGACAAATTTGTGACGTTTTGAAAAACCCTTGAAAAATGCCATTTATCGGAGTATACTAAAGTTGTAAGTGAGAGATTTTCACAAAGTTATGAAAGTAGGGGTGCGTTGAATGTCGGAACAGGATATTAGATATTTTGTATTACCAGCTTGTATCATTTTTATTCTTGGTATTGCGGCTATGAATAGCGTGGCTTCCCCGCTACTAAACTTTTTTATTGTGGCACTCATCTCATGTATAGCAGGCGTTATTATAGGTACAACGCATCAGTTGTGTAAACTTGTCGCAGAAAACGTGCGTACATATCGCGCGAAAGAGTCACCCAAGAAGAAAATGGGGACACAGTACAACAAGGCCTAACGGATTACTTTTGCCTGAATACTTCGGTTTGTAGAAAAATTATAAGATAAATTAAAGTCAGATTGCTGTTAAAAGTTATTTATCAGTAGTCTGATATTTTTTATTTTCTTGTCCTAATCGGAAAAAATGATACAATTAAAGTACAAGATTTGAATTGGAAGGGGATTTTGATGGCCACATTAGCAGATGTCGCAAAAAAAGCGAATGTCTCAAAAATGACAGTTTCGCGCGTTATCAATCATCCTGATCAAGTTTCTGATGAATTAAAAACCCTTGTTTTTAAAGCGATGAAAGAGCTTGACTACGTACCTAACTTTGCTGCAAGAGCACTTGTACAAAACCGGACGCAGGTGATAAAATTTTTGATTTTAGAAGAAATTGATACGGTTGAGCCATACTACATGAATTTACTGACGGGGATTAGCAGGGAGTTAGATAAGCATTTTTATTCCTTACAGCTCGTTACACGAAAATCCAAAAATATCGGTTCTTACGATGGCTTGATTGTGACAGGTATTCGAAACGAGGATTTTGATTTAGGCGTGTTAGATATTGAAAAGCCTGTCATTTTGTATGGGGAAAATACGCGTGGTTATGATTTTATCGATGTGGATAATAAAAAAGGAACGCGACTTGCAACGGAACATGTTATCAATTTAGGCTTTAAACGTATCGTTTTTTTAGGGATTGATTTATTAGAAGAACAATTTATGGTTTCACGTTTGGCGGGGTTTGAAGAAACGATGCGCCGGCATGGGCTCACTCCAGAATCCTATTTTTTAAAAAACAGTTCACGTGTGGCAGAGCAGAAAGGGATTGATTTGCTCCGCTACAACTCCAATGATATTGCGTATGTTTGCGCTTCTGACCGAATTGCAATCGGAGTCGTTCGAGCAGGACTGAGTTTTGGACGGAAATTTGGTGAGAATTTTGCGGTCACTGGTTTTGACGGTGTTTTCTTAGATCGTATTTCTTCGCCGCATATTACGACTGTTCAATCGCCTGTTATTGAGATGGGGGAGGAACTGGCGCGCATGCTTCTTCGGAAAATAAATGACGCCGGAGCTCCTCAAGATAATATCTTATTCGAACCGCAATTAATCGTCCGCGGTTCAACTACCGGGGCAGAACAATCTTTCTACTAGGCTATTTAATGCTCTTAACGTTTAGTTCTCGAGCTAGAGGTTAAGAGTATTTTTTTGTTTAAAAATGTGAATTTACTCTGGCTACTATTAATAAGCTTTTAGAATATCTCATGTGATTTTAAGTAAAGTCAAAGCGCGTTATCAATTTTATTCTTTATAATGAAGTTATCTAAAATAGAGGATTTAGCAGTTAAACTTCGGCAACTAAATATAGGAGGCAAATAAACCGGATGAAAAAAAGATATTATCTTGGATTAGTATTTTTTTGCACAACGAGTTTAGTAGCCCTTCCAATTGCGAATCAAGTTTCCGCGGAGACATCTCATGCAGAAAATATAATTCAGACTACGAGCGAAACTGAAAAAACTAATCTTCTAGAAAACACTGAATTTATGAATACAACAGGGTGGACAGGTTGGCGAAAAGAAGGGGAAGACAAGGTAAAACAAAGCTTTATTGGTATTAACTTTAACCAAGACGGCTCTATGAAAATGATTCCAGAAACATTGCGAAAGGATGGGGTTTATGAAAATCATCATTTGCAGCAAACTTTTGAGACAGAGCCAGGAAAAGTATATGAATTAAAGGCTGACGCCGAGAATATAAATATTCAATTTGTCGATGGTGGAATTTATGCACCCAATACGACGCCAACTATTATTCCACAAGAAACGAAAGACGGTAAAATTCAATTTAGAGCTATGTCGGAAGAAACAACGATTAATATCACTACTGAAGGGACAGGGAGCTCATTGGAAGGTACGGTATCAAATTTAAGTGTAACCCGAGCAGACGTGGCGCCTATAACTGTCAATCCGGTGAATAGCAGTAGTACTGAAATAACTGGAACTGGTGAACCAGGTGAAACGGTGATACTCACACCAGCACCTAGCTCTAAAGAAACCTTTTCAAGTGAATATGCAGAAATGGAGTCATGGCAAAAATCAAGTCAATCGGAAGCGAGAGCAACCGTTGATGAAAGTGGTCATTTTTCGATGATGCTACCATCGAAACTCCCGGCAAATTTTAGCTTTTATGTTAATTATGCAGCGTTTAGTGATGATGGAAGTGTTACCCCGCTAGATGTAAATGGCGATGGTTCGGTTGAGACATCTCCTCTAGTGACGGTTATTCAAAACGAAGCCCCTGTTATTTCAGGTGTAGAGGATGAAACAGTAGCTTCTGGAAGCGAAATCAACTTGAAAGAGAATGTGACAGCTTATGATAAAGAAGATGGTGATTTGACGGACAAAATTGAGATTAGCGAAGCTGTCGATACCTCAAAAGCAGGAGATTATGTCGTCCAATATAAAGTCTCAGATAATGATAAGAATGTGACAACGGCAACGAGTGAAGTTCATGTTGTAGATTCGGCTCAGGCGGATAAAGAAGGTTCTAAGCCAGAAGAGGTAACCGAAGAGAATTCGAAAAAGCAAGCGACCTATTCCAGTGAAAATACAAGCCCAAATAATGAAAGCCCCCTAAGTGATAGCGATGCGCAGGAGGAAACAAACCTTACATTACCTCAAACGGGTGACGACAAGGAAGGCGCTTATGTTTTGGCAGGAGCTGCATTTGTCTACGGTGCGTGGAAGCTTTCTAGAAGAAAATTATAGTATACGAAATACGCCTACCTTTTATTTAAAAAGTTAGGTGTATTTTTTTGTTACCGTTAACGAGGAAAAAAAGATTGCGAGCGGTTACATTGTTTGCTAACGTTGGGGTAGAAAATAAAAAGGAGGACGTATTAGTGGAAAAAGCTGCAATTTATCATCAACCGGCAAGTCACTATGCATTTAGTTATGATGGTTTTGATTTACATATCCGCATTCGGGCAAAAAAGGACGATATTAAAAAGGTTACGCTAATTTGTGCAGATCCGTATGATTATGAAAACGAGAAATGGATGAGCGAGCGCCTTGAAATGAAAAAAATCGCCACGACGGAAGAGCACGACTATTTTGCTTTTGTATTAAAACCGGAGCGTAGACGTGTGCAATATGGTTTTATTCTAGAGGATTTCGAAGGAGATACAATATTTTACGGCGGACGTGGTTTTTTTGAAGATACGCTCGTTAATTTGAACACGATGGACTATTATTTTAAATTTCCATTCATTCATGAGGTGGATACTTTTAAAGCGCCGGAGTGGGTTAAAAACACTATCTGGTACCAAATTTTCCCAGAACGGTTTGCAAACGGAGAGCCAAGTTTATCACCAGAAAATGCACTTCCTTGGGGCAGTAAGGACCCAAGCACGACCGACTTTTTTGGCGGTGATTTAGTGGGGATAATCGAGCACTTAGATTATTTGGAAAATCTCGGAATTAACGGGATTTATATGACGCCGATTTTTGAGGCGCCTACGAATCACAAGTACGATACACTCGACTATATGAAAATTGATCCGCATTTTGGCGATAAAGAAACGTTCAGAAAGCTTGTTGATGAAGCGCATAAACGCGGGATAAAAGTGATGCTTGATGCTGTCTTTAACCACATTGGGGATACGAGTGAAATGTGGCAAGATGTCGTTCAAAATGAGGAGAAATCGCGCTATAAAGACTGGTTCCACGTGCATAGTTTTCCAGTTCGTTACGGAGAAAATGGGAATGTGGAGAATGCGACGTCGATTTCATATGATACCTTCGCCTTTACTACACACATGCCAAAATTAAATACGAGTCATCCAGACGTGCAAAAATACTTACTTGATATTGCGGCTTACTGGATTCGTGAGTTTGATATTGACGGCTGGCGCCTTGATGTTGCGAACGAAGTCGACCATGCTTTTTGGAAAAAATTCCGCCAAGTGGTGCGAAACGAAAAAGAAGATGTGTATATTTTAGGTGAAATTTGGCATGATTCGTGGATTTGGTTACTTGGCGATGAATTTGATGCGGTGATGAACTATCCGTTCACACAAACAATTATTGAAAACTTTATTGAAAATAAAATTTCGCCTGAGAAGATGGTTGCAAGTATTAATGAGCAATATATGCGCTATCCGAAACAAGTGAGCGAAGTCATGTTTAATATGCTTGACAGTCATGATACGGCGCGAATTTTAACGCGAGCAGATGGAAATAAAGATAAAGTAAAACAGGCACTTGCGTTCATGTTTGCCCACACAGGTTCACCGTGCATTTATTACGGAACGGAAATCGGCATGGACGGCGCGAACGATCCGCTGTGCAGAAAATGTATGGTTTGGGAAGAAGCGCAACAAGATTTAGAGATGTTGGCCTTTACAAAACGGTTAATTGCGATTCGAAAAGAGTATCAAGCACTCATTTCACGCGGCGAACTGATTTGGGATATTAGTCGTGTTCAGGAAGGCTTGGTTATTTTTAAACGCGAACTAGACGGAGAAGCGCTCACCTTTATTTTTAACCAAGCAAAAGAAGAGAAAGCAGTGCGCGTGGAAGCGGGCGTTGACGTTTTTCACGATGAGAAGTTGGGTGCGGAAGTTATCGTGCCAAAAGAAGGTTTCCGGATTGTGAAATAGGAAGCAGGTTTTGGAAACGAGTTTGCGTATTTTTCACAAATAAGTTTCCGAAATTCTGTTATCGGTAACATGAAAATTTGTGTTGAAAACGTTTTCTTGAAGAGGATATAATACATGTAAGGTTAACCTAGTTTTACAAAGAAGCGTCAAACTGATTTTTTAAATTTGAGGAGGAAAAGGTAATGGATTTGAAAAAGAAACTTGGTGTTTTAGGACTGGCAACTGGTCTTGTTCTAAGTCTAGCAGCATGTGGCGGGGGAGCATCTGATGATAAAGCAAGTGGTGGGGATACGAAAACATTAACTGTTTCAGTTGATAGCGGCTACAAAAAATATATAGACTCGATAAAAGGCGATTTTGAGAAAGAAAATGATGCGAAAATCAAAATTGTTGAAAAAGATATGTTTGAACAATTAGAGGCGCTGCCACTTGATGGGCCAGCTGGAACGGCACCAGACGTTATGATGTCTGCTTATGACCGAATCGGGGGACTTGGACAACAAGGGCACTTGGCGGAAGTGAAACTAGGAAATAAAGATCAATATGATGAAAAAGATGCAAAACAAGTCACAATAGACGGAAAAATATACGGAGCACCAGCGATTATTGAAACGGTTGTGCTTTATTATAATAAAGACTTGTTAGATAAGGCGCCTGAAACATTTGGCGATTTAGAAAACATCTCGAAAGACGCGCGATTTGATTTTAGTTCAGAAAAAGGTAAAAATATTGGTTTCTTAGCGAAATGGACTGATTTCTACTTCTCTTATGGACTTTTAGCTGGATACGGTGGCTATGTTTTTGGTGATGATGGTACGAATCCACAAGATATTGGTTTAAATAATAAAGGCTCTGTAGAAGGTATTACTTACGCTACGAAATGGTTCCAAGATGTATGGCCAAAAGGAATGCAAGATAATAAGAGTGCCGATGACTTTATTCAAGACCAATTTGTTAAAGGGAAAACAGCGGCAATCATTGGTGGTCCTTGGTCGGCAGCAAACTACAAAGAAGCGAAATTAAATTACGGGGTTGCTAAAATTCCAACGCTTCCAAATGGCAAAGAATACTCGCCGTTTGCAGGTGGTAAAGGCTGGGTGATTAGCAACTACTCGAAAAACAAAGATTTAGCACAAAAATTCTTAGATTATGTAACAAATGAAAAAAATCAATCTACACTTTATGATTTAACAAATGAAGTACCAGCAAATACTGCGGCAAGAAAAGCTGCTCTTGATAAAAATGATGAATTAACCAATGCAGTTATCGAACAATATGAAAATGCGCAACCTATGCCAAATATTCCAGAGATGGCTGAAGTTTGGACAGGGGCAGAAAACTTAATGTTTGATGCAGCTTCTGGCAAGAAAACACCTCAAAAATCAGCAGATGATGCTGTAAAAGTAATTGAAGATAACATTTCACAAAAATACACGAAATAAAATGACGTCTGGGAAAGCTGCCACGCTTTCCCAGACGGACTATAAAGAAGTGAGAGGGTCACAAAATGGATATCGAACAAAAGGAAATAAAAAATGTCCGTAAAGCGACTTTGTTATCAATCATTCCCGGTCTAGGCCAGTTTTATAATAAGCAAAATTTTAAAGGAATCATCTTTTTACTTATTTTCGTTTTGTTTGTCATAGAGCTTGTCATGTTCGGTTTTCGAGCTTTATATAATTTGATTACGCTTGGATCTATTCCTGGTGTCGATCATTCGCTCTTTCTCTTGATTGAAGGCACGTTGCAACTCATTATCACAATGATTTTTATTGGCTTTTACATACTTAATTTATACGATGCAAATCGAGTAGCCAAACAGTGGAACCTCGGTGAAAGTGTCAATGTTAGCACAAAAGCCATCTTAAAAAATATGGTGGATAAAGGCTTTCCATATCTCTTTACGATGCCAGCTTATATTGTGATGACATTTGTTATCATTTTCCCCGTACTAGTTACACTTTTCATGGCATTCACGAATTACGATTTTTACCATATCCCACCAGCGAATCTAATCGACTGGGTAGGGTTTAAAAACTTCTTTAATATTTTCTTCTTGAGCGCTTACCGCGACACATTCCTAAGCGTGTTCTCATGGACGATTGTTTGGACACTTTGTGCGACCACGTTACAAATCGTGATAGGTGTATTCACCGCAATCGTTGCCAACCAAAGCTTTATTAAAGGAAAACGCCTTTTTGGTGTTATCTTCCTGTTACCATGGGCGGTTCCGGCTTTCATTACGATTATGAGTTTTTCAAACATGTTTAATGACAGCATTGGCGCGATTAATTCGCAAGTCATTCCGCTACTCAATCATTTGCCATTTGTTGATATTGGCGCCATTTCATGGAAGACGGATCCATTTTGGACAAAGGTAGCCCTCATTTCTATCCAAGGATGGCTCGGTTTCCCGTACATTTACGTGATGGTGACAGGCGTCTTGCAAGCTATTCCGGGCGAGCTCTACGAAGCGGCGCGAATTGACGGCGCAAGCGCGATGGCGCGTTTTAGAAAGATTACGCTGCCGATGATTTTATTTGTCACGGCACCCGTTTTTATTACGCAGTACACGTTTAATTTTAACAATTTCTCAATTATATACCTCTTTAATGAAGGGGGACCAGGCAGTGTCGGTGGTGGTGCCGGCTCGACCGATATTTTAATTTCATGGATTTACAAACTTACGACGGGGACGTCCCCGCAATATGCACTGGCAGCGGCTGTGACGCTTATTATTTCAGCGATTGTCATCGGGGTTTCCATGATTGCCTTTAAGAAAACCAACGCATTCGGAAATGAGGAGATGATGTAATGAAAGCATTTTTTAAAGATCAACGCACAACGAACTTTTTAACGAAGTTTTTCACGTATTTGTTTTTACTCGCGCTTTCTGTCGTTATCCTTTATCCAATCTTGATTACAGCATCCTCAGCGTTTAAACCGGGCAACATTGCGGCCTTCTCACTCGAATGGTCGGACGACTGGACGCTAAATAATTTTGTGCGTCTGTTTAATGAAACACTTTACCTCGATTGGTATAAAAACACGCTAATTATTGCGACGTTCACAATGATTTTGCAGGTTACAATCGTCACATTTGCCGGCTACACGTATAGCAGATACCGTTTTAAAGGGCGTAAAAACAGCCTCGTATTCTTTTTAATCATTCAAATGGTGCCAACAATGGCGGCGCTAACTGCTTTTTACGTGCTAGCGATGCTCCTTGGGGCGCTTGATCACTACTGGTTCCTAACGCTTATTTATATCGGCGGCGGGATTCCGATGAACACGTGGCTCATGAAAGGCTACTTCGACACCGTCCCGCGCGATTTGGACGAATCGGCAAAACTAGACGGGGCCGGGCATTTCCGGATTTTCGGGCAAATTATTTTGCCGCTCGTAAGGCCGATGATTGCCGTTCAAGCGCTGTGGGCATTCATGGGACCGTTTGGCGACTTCCTACTCGCGAAATTTTTACTACGCACGCCAGAAAACTTAACGATTGCGGTCGGTTTGCAAAGCTTCATTTCAAACCCGCAGCAACAAAAAGTGGCGCTGTTCGCGGCCGGAGCCATACTTGCGGCACTGCCAATTTGTCTCCTTTTCTTCTTCTTGCAAAAAAACTTTGTTTCTGGTTTGACGGCAGGCGGTACGAAAGGGTAATCATTTTTTGAAAGGAGTCCTAAAATGAAAAAGCAAACCTTCCCGGAACTATATTTTCCAAATATTTGGAGCCCTAAGCGGATTTTTGCAGCCCGAAAAAACCTTTCGTGGTTGAAAATGATTTTTTGCTTCATTTTGCTGAATGCGCTACTTCTGATACCAATTTCGCTCCACCAAGCGAAGCAAAATGACTTTGAAATTCTGAAATGGACGAGCGGTTTAGATGCGCTTGCGACAAATCAGGCGGCTAGTCAGTTTGACGGGCTTAAAATTGCAGACGGAAAACTAGTGAATGCAAGCGAAATGATTTTTCAAGACGACGCTTCTGTGTCTGGCGTTTTCGTCCCAAAAGAAACGTTTGATACGGCTAAAAATGCCATTTCATTTGGTGAAACCCGTTTAGACTTAAAAGATGCGTCAGGCTACCAGTTTTCCCTAGCCTATCCGGAATCTGGCGTCGTGACAAACTTGGAAGAGTTTATTAACACGACTTGGTACGCGCAGTACAAACCGATAGTATTTCTAGGAATGGTTTTCGTTTTAGGAACGCTAACGCTCGTGAGCTCGCTCATGCTCGTACTTTTTAGTGCCATTTGCTTGGCGCTCACGAAAAAGAGCTCTTTTTCAAAAATCAATTCGTTTAAAGAAGCGATGAATTTATCACTGAATGCAATTGGGCTACCAACGCTCATCGCGACCATTTTCGGTTTCATTTATTTTGATATTACAGTAATGATTGGGATTCAGTCACTCGGTGCGGTCTTACTCATTGCAATGACATTTTTAAAAACCCGTTTTTACAAAGAAGATGTGAGGTTAGTTTAGGAGGATTTAGCATGAGGCAACGATTATTCGAGATAGACGCATGGAAACTGAAAACGAAAGAATTAAATAAAGAACAAAAACGTTTGCAGGAAAGTTTAACATCGCTTGGAAATGGCTACATGGGCATGCGTGGCAATTTTGAAGAAGGGTATTCAGGCGACACACACCAAGGCACTTATATTGCAGGTGTTTGGTTCCCAGATAAAACGCGCGTCGGTTGGTGGAAAAACGGTTATCCAGATTATTTCGGAAAAGTTATTAACGCACTTAATTTTATCGGCATTGAAGTGCTAATTGATGGGGAGAAACTGGATTTATACACGGATACATTAATCGATTTTGATATGAAACTTGATATGCAAAAAGGGATTTTGACGCGGCAATTCACCGTACTAAAAAATGAGAAGCGCTACGAAATTCGCGCCACTCGATTTTTGAGCATTCAAACGCGCGAACTCGCGGTTATAACGTACACGGTTACAGCACTAGACGGCGACGCAGAACTTGTTTTAGCGCCATTTTTAGACGGAGAAGTCCACAATGAAGATGCCAACTATGACGAAATGTTTTGGGAAGCTGTCCATGTGACGGAAAATTCATTAACCACACGGACTATCCCAAATGCATTTGATACGGAACGTTTTACGATTCATGCGTTGATGGAAAATAAAATTTCGGGTGAAGTTTTGGCGGAAACAGAACACTCAAGCGCGCTTTATACCGAAAAAAGGTTTAAGGTTTTAGCGAAGCAGAATGTAGCCGTCACCCTTGAAAAGCGTGTAATCATCACAACTTCGCGGGATACAACTGACTTGGAGCAACACGCGCAAGCGATTTTAGCGAGCGAAGCGGCGAAAACGTTTGAAAATCTGTTCGATGAGCAAGTCGCAGCATGGGGCGAACGTTGGAATAAAGCCGATGTGGTGATATCGGGAGACGATTCTGTGCAACAAGGAATTCGTTTCAACATTTTCCAATTGTTTTCCACATACTACGGCGAAGATGCCCGTTTAAACATCGGTCCAAAAGGCTTCACAGGAGAAAAATACGGTGGTGCAACGTATTGGGACACAGAAGCGTTTGCGCTCCCAATGTATTTGGCACTAACGAGCGAAGAAGTGCCGCGCAACCTTCTGAAATACCGTTTTAACCAACTCGAACAAGCGAAACAAAACGCGCGAAAAATCGGTTTAGACGGCGCACTCTATCCGATGGTCACCTTCACCGGAATTGAATGCCACAACGAATGGGAAATCACATTCGAAGAAATCCATCGAAACGGCACAATTGCGTACGCGATATACAACTATGTGACCTATACGGGAGACAAAAACTATCTCGCCGAATACGGCCTTGACGTTTTAGTTGAAATTAGCCGCTTCTTTGCAGATCGTGTTCACCTATCCGACCGTTTAAGCAAATATATGATTCACGGCGTGACCGGACCAAATGAATATGAAAATAACGTCAACAATAACTGGTTCACCAACTACATGGCAAGTTGGACGCTACAATTTACGTTGCAACACGTAGATGCAGAAGCGGCAGAGCGCCTGCATATTAGCAAGCAAGAACTTGAAAAATGGCAAGACATCGTCAAACGCATGTATTTCCCGTACGATGAAAAGTGGCAAATCTTTATTCAACATGACACCTTCCTAGACAAGGAACTACGCGCAACCGACACGCTCAAAGATACCGATCTGCCTTTAAATCAAAATTGGTCTTGGGATAAAATCTTGCGCTCCTGCTTTATCAAGCAGGCGGACGTGCTACAAGGCATATACTATTTCCCGAATCAATTTGATTTCGACACCAAACAGCGTAACTTCGAGTTTTATGAGCCGCTAACCGTCCATGAATCTAGCTTGTCGCCGGCGATTCACGCCGTCCTCGCGTCTGAAATTGGCAAGTACGACAAAGCCGTCGAGATGTACGAACGGACAGCGCGCCTCGATTTAGATAACTACAACAACGACACAGAAGACGGCCTGCACATCACTTCAATGGCCGGCAGCTGGCTCGCCATCGTACAAGGATTTGCGGGCATGCGCACAACGCAAGAAAAACTAGAATTCGCTCCTTTCTTGCCAAAAACATGGAATGATTATGCCTTCAAAATTAATTACCGCCATACACTCGTTCAAGTTCGCGTAGAAAAGGACCAAGTAACCTTAAAACTCCTTGCGGGAGATGAAATTCCAGTTTTCGTTTACGGTGTTCAATACTTGCTCACATCTACAACAGAATTAAAAGTCGCATACCAATAAGAAAAAAGCTTTGCTAGAAATCTGGCAAAGCTTTTTTCTTATAAAAATCTTTAACAAACTGCCTTTTTGATTTCTTTTTATGGCTGTATACTTATGCTATAATGAAACTTATGAAAGAACAGTGTTCGAACTGTTGATAAAAACTAGCACAGATACTAAGTTGCTGTAGTAATGGAGGCGAAAAGATGAGCTTTGCGAACATTCCACTTTTACAATATTTAGCTAACATTGTAGATATACTTGTTGTTTGGTTTGTCATTTATAAATTAATTATGCTTGTCCGCGGAACAAAAGCGGTACAGCTTCTAAAAGGTATTTTTATTATCATCGTTGTGAAAGTGGCAAGTAGCTTCCTGCATTTGCAAACGGTTGAATGGATTACCGATCAAGCGTTAACATGGGGTTTTCTTGCGATTATCATTATTTTTCAACCGGAATTACGTCGCGCGCTTGAATCACTCGGGCGGGGGAATATTTTTATCCGACTCGGTTCGAGAATCGAGAAAGAGCAACACAATTTGGTTGACTCCATTATGAAATCAACGAAATACATGGCAAGGCGCCGAATCGGCGCGCTCATTTCCATTGCGAAAGATACGGGCATGGAAGATTATATTGAAACAGGGATACCGCTTCATGCGAATATTTCTTCCCAACTTTTAATCAATATTTTTATTCCGAATACGCCGCTTCATGACGGTGCAGTCATCATTCGTGGAAATGAAATTGCTTCTGCGGCAAGTTACTTGCCGCTATCTGATAGCCCCTTTTTATCCAAAGAGCTTGGAACAAGACACCGGGCAGCACTTGGAATTAGTGAGGTAACGGACAGTTTAACGATTGTCGTGTCGGAGGAAACGGGTGGCATTTCTGTAACGAAAAATGGCGAATTGTTCCGTGAAGTGTCAGAGGAACGGCTACAAGAAATTTTGGAAAAAGAATTAGTGACGCAAGTGGAAGCGAAAAAATCCTTCTTTTCACGTTTGAAAGGGGGGCATAAAAAATGATGGATCGCATTTTAAATAATAAATGGTCAATTCGTATTCTTTCACTCGTTTTAGCCGCCATTTTATTTACGTCGGTTACGTCTGAAAATAATGCGGGCGATGGCTCTTTTCAAACGGCTTCTCAGATGGATACGGAAACAATTCAAAATGTTCCAGTTGAGGTTTATTACGACAAAGAAAACCTGTATGTTTCTGGCGTGCCAGACACGGTAACAGTAACGCTTTCTGGACCTAGAAGTATCGTGCAAAATGCGCGCGCACAACAAGATTTTAAAGTATACGCCGATCTAAGAAATGCCAAAATTGGTGAACAAACGGTGGAATTCCAAGTGAAAGATATTTCGGAACGCTTAAAAGTGACAATTAGTCCTGAATCTGCGAAAGTCAATGTCCAAGAAAAAGTAACGAAGAAATTTTCTGTTGAGGCAGAGATTGGTAACTCGGTTATTGCAGACGGCTATGAGGCAGGTACACCAAAAGTAGATCCAGGCAAAGTGTCCATTACAGGGGCAAAAGATACGATTGAACAAATTGCTTACGTGAAAGCAAACGTTGAGACAAGTTCAGCGCATAAGGAAGATTTTACAGCGAAAGCTACGGTTTCTGCTTTTGACAATAATTTAAACAAACTAGATGTTGAAATTAGTCCTGAAAAAGTAGATGTTTCAGTTCCGGTAGAAAAAGTTGGTAAATCGGTGCCGCTAAAAATTAATCAAACCGGGACGCCTAGTGAGGACATTACGATTTCGAGCATAACGCCTGAAACGAAGGAAGTCGTGGTCGAAGGTGATGCAGATGTGCTCGCTAAAATTGATGAAATTAGTGTGAATGTAAATGTAAGTAACATTACGGCGGATACGGTACAAGAAGTGACAATTCCTGTTCCAAATGGTGCGAAATCTGTTCAACCGCAGACTGTCGAGGTGCGAATTAAGACGGTAAAAAAGTCGAATGATGATTCAAACGCTAATCAAAATGAGCCAGATTCAAATGATGACAATCCAAACTCAGATGACGGAACAGACGGGGATCAAACGGTTTCAAAGACTTTCCAGAGTTTAGACGTCTTTACAAGAGGCTTACCGTCCACCTACACGGCACAAATGATTACGCCAACTAATGGAAAAGTTAACGTAACTTTAAGCGGTCCGAGAAGTACCATCAATCAAATTAGTGCATCAAGTATTACCGCAGTAGCGGATTTATCTAACGCAAAAGAAGGCGAATATAGCACTAGAATTCAAGTGAATAATCTGCCTAATAAAGTGAGTTATAAACTTTCGGTAAGCACTGCTGACTTTTTAATTAAGCTAAAAGAAACGGCTGCTGTAAGCTGACAAATGGCATCTAAAGCTATGTTTTTCTTGAGAAGATGAAATTTTTAACAAAAAAAGGTATAATAGAACTTGCATTGTCTTTTGCATAGAAATGAAATAATTGACGAATGGAGCAGAAATCAATCTGCTGCTAGAAATGTAATCCAATGTTTTGATACAGAAGGAGAGAATTATAATGGGAAAATATTTTGGAACGGACGGAGTTCGCGGCGTAGCTAATCAGGAATTATCACCAGAACTTGCTTTCCGCTTAGGACGCATGGGGGGCTACGTTCTAACCAAACATGTGGGAGAACACCCAAGAGTATTGGTAGGAAGAGACACACGTATTTCTGGGGAAATGTTAGAATCTGCACTTATTGCAGGACTTGTTTCTGTAGGAATTGAAGTCATGCGTTTAGGTGTTATTTCAACACCAGGAGTTGCTTACTTAACACGTGCACAAGGTGCTTCAGCCAGTGTCATGATTTCCGCATCACATAACCCAGTTGAAGATAACGGCATTAAATTCTTCGGCTCAGATGGCTTCAAGCTGTCCGATGACCAAGAACTTGAAATCGAAGAACTACTTGATCAAGTAAAAGATGAGCTTCCGCGCCCGAGTTCTGACGGATTAGGAACAGTGAGCGATTATTTGGAAGGAAAGCAAAAGTATTTACAATTCTTGAAGCAAACGGTTGACCAAGACTTTTCAGGTGTCCTTGTAGCCCTGGACTGTGCAAACGGAGCCACATCTAGTTTAGCGAACCATTTGTTCGCAGATTTAGAAGCAGAAACGGTTTCAATGGGTGCCTCGCCAAACGGTTTAAACATTAATGACGGCGTCGGCTCAACACATCCAGAAAGTTTAGCTGCATTTGTAAAAGAAAAAGAAGCAAATGTTGGCTTAGCATTCGACGGTGATGGCGACCGCGTCATTGCAATTGATGAGAACGGCGAAATTGTCGATGGCGACAAAATCATGTTTATTTGTGCTAAATATTTAAATGAACATGGCTCGCTCAATCAAAATACAGTTGTCTCAACAGTTATGAGTAACCTAGGTTTCTATAAAGGATTAAAGGAATTGAATATCGCGGATGTGCAAACGGCTGTTGGTGACCGTTACGTCGTCGAAGCCATGCGCGCTGGTGATTATAATCTTGGCGGGGAACAATCCGGTCATATCATTTTCCTTGACCATAATACAACGGGTGATGGTTTATTATCAGGCATTCAACTTATCAACGTGATGAAAGCAACAGGTAAGAAATTATCGGAACTTGCTAGTGAGATGCAAACTTTCCCGCAAAAATTAGTGAACATTCGTGTGACGGATAAAAATGCGGTAGAAGAAAATCCTAAAGTAAGCGAAGCAATTCGTCTCGTTGAAAACGATATGGGAGATAACGGACGCGTTTTAGTTCGTCCTTCAGGAACAGAACCACTTGTTCGCGTAATGGTCGAAGCCGAAACAACCGAAAAAACTGAAGCTTATTGCGAGCAAATTGCAAGTGTTGTTCGCACAGAAATGGGCTTAAACTAAGTAACCTAAAAATCCCGTTATCGATTGCGATGACGGGATTTTTATGAAAGAAAGGATTTTTTTGTTGCAAAAATTACGTCAAGTGGCTGCAAGTTTCACAATCATGATCGGTTTCGCCCAACTATATAGCTTTTCTAGTGCCGTGTACGGCTATTTCATGAGCGACGCTGGAGATTATAACTTTGTGTGGAATTACTGGATTATCGGCCTATTTGCGCTACTCCTAATTGTGAGCGGAGCCGTCATGATTCAAAATGATATTTTCCGTTTAGCAGTAGCTGTCGTTCTACTAGCCTACACAGCGTTCCAAGCATTCTCAGTTTATTTTTACCAAATTCAACCTCTACTTGATAAAACAGAAGATATTCAAGGGCCATTTAATTACACCAATTCCATCTTGGCTGTCATTAGTCTCGTACTATTTTTTATTTTTATTTTTAACAAAAAAGGGCAACTTAGTACAGAGCTCAATCAAAATGAAAATTGGAAACGAAAATGGCTGATTACAAGTATTGTCTTTTTAGTAGCAAGTGCAGGGCTCGCGATTTGGCTAGCGGTCATTATTATTCAACATTTTCAAAACCCTAAAGCGAGTGATGCATACATTTTTACAAATGACTTTGATGCACTGTTTGCTTGTGTAAGCGCACTTCTCTTACTGATAGCGGCAACATCGAGCTTAAAACGAGGCTCTTACTTCATGGCTGGAATCGTGCTCGGAATCGGTTTTTTATATTTGGTCAACTATACTTGGTTCGAACAATGGATGACTTTTGCGATAAAAAACGGGTATGACCTTGCCAAAAATGAAAATCGCTTATTCGGCATCCAATTTGTTGTGGGTGTTTCCAGTTTTCTTTCAGGAATATTGATTTTGATTGGAAGAAAACGTTAAAAGTTCCGTTTTTTTGAAGTAAAACTACTTATTCTGTGTCTAATAAGTGAATTTTGTCACAAATCTATTGTGACTTTGCTTGAAAATGATATACTGAACTAGAAAGTATATTATTGAATTTAGGGAGGAATTGTTTTGAAGAAAAAGGGTATTGTTAGCTTAATTTTAATTTTCGTAATGTCCATCTTTTTAACAGCATGTGGAAATGACCGTGTAGAGCCTAAGGAAGCAGCAGAAATTACTGTTAACGCGCTTGTGTACGGAAAAGACACAGACAAAGTAAAAGACGTTTATGGGGAAGACGGAACAGACACTGAAAAAGAGTTTGAAAAAGGTTTTAAAGAAAGCTTTACATCAACTTTAGCACGAATGACAGGTAGCGCTCTAGATATCGACAAAGAAGTGGATGACTTATATAGTGCGCTACGCAACCGTGTGAAAGAAAAAGCAACATATACGACAAAAGTAACTAACGACGATAAAGAAAATCCTGAAATTACTTTTTCCGTCAAAGGTCTTGATATGAAGGCCGTTCAACAAGGGTTAACAACGGAATTACAAAAAGAAGTTATAGCGGATCCATCACTAGCTACTGATAAAGATAAACTTGTTAAGAAAATGCTTGAAGTTTATACAGAGCAAATCAAAAAAGCAGATGTCGTATCAACACCAGTAGATGTCAAACTTAAACTTGAAGTTAATTCGAAAGATGAAAGCGAATGGAAAATAAGTAATCAAATTGCCTTTGTCCAAAGTTTAATGAAAGCTTTCTACATGGGTGGTATGTAAAACTAAGAAAAATGGAAATCATAATTGATTTCCATTTTTTTTGATTTCTGGGAATATGTATATACCAATTCCTCTTAATTGGCTTAACAAAATGCTTGACCAACTATACAATTTAGTGTAGAATGATTTTGTTTCCTTGAAAAAAGGAAAGGAGGATCGTTTAAAACTAAATAAAAGCGCCAGAACTAATTGGACGGAACTAGCCGCTAGTGAAACTCTAGCTTGCTATGAAATTAGTTGACGAGGAGGAGATTAATCGAAATTTCGGCGGGAGTCTCCCGGCTGTACATGCAGTCGTTACGCTTTAGCTACAAACCATTTGGGCGACCAGATGAACAGAGCGCTAAAGAGCATGTGTTTTTCTCCAAGGAAACGAAAAATTTTCGGGGAGGGCAAAAATTGGATTCGTCTGCCCTTTTAACTATTGGAGGATAAAAGTATGTGTGGAATTGTTGGATTTATTGGAGAAAAAAATGCGAAAGATGTGTTACTAAACGGACTAGAAAAACTAGAATATCGTGGCTACGATTCAGCTGGAATTGCGCTTTTAGACAAAAATAATGTGTATGTTGTGAAGGAAAAAGGTAGAATTGCTGACCTAGCTAAAGCAGTAGCAAACGAGGCATACGGAGAAATCGGAATCGGGCATACGCGCTGGGCAACGCACGGGAAACCGAGTCATGAGAATGCGCATCCGCATCAAAGCCCGTCTGGTCGTTTTACGATGGTGCATAATGGCGTCATTGAAAACTATTCCCTTTTAAAAGAAAACTATTTAAAAGAGGCGACTTTCAAAAGTGACACCGACACAGAAGTTATCGTTCAATTAATTGAGAAATTCGCAAATGAAGGCTTAGCGACGCAAGAAGCGCTTCAG
Source organism: Listeria sp. ILCC792 (assembly GCF_900186135.1). Taxonomy (NCBI): domain Bacteria; kingdom Bacillati; phylum Bacillota; class Bacilli; order Caryophanales; family Listeriaceae; genus Listeria; species Listeria sp. ILCC792. Next base: position 21,605 of record NZ_FYBO01000013.1, on the reverse strand, counting down.
CAAACGCTTGCGCTCCTACAAGGCTCCTATGCGATTAGCTTAATTGACAACAAAGAAAGCCAAACGCTTTATGCAGCTAAAAGTAAAAGTCCGCTTCTAATCGGCAAAGGAAATGGCTTTAATATTATTGCAAGCGATGCGATGGCAGCTTTAAAAGAAACCGACGAGTTCATTGAGATTATGGACGGAGAAATGGTGATTTTAAAACGCTCTAGCATTCAAATCTTAAATCTTGAAGGGGAAGAAATTGAGCGTGCGCCTTACACCGCAACAATCGACGCGACAGACATTGAAAAGGGCACTTACCCACACTATATGTTAAAAGAAATCGATGAGCAACCGGCTGTCACACGCCGCATCATTCAGTCGTATCAAAATGAAGCTGGCGATCTTACCGTGGATGAAGCTATCCTAGACGCGATTTTAGCATCCGACCGCGTGCACATCATTGCGTGCGGCACAAGCTATCATGCTGGCCTAGTTGGAAAAAATCTAATTGAAAAGTTGGCGCACATTCCAGTAGAAGTCCATGTTTCCAGTGAATTTGGTTATAACATGCCACTCCTTTCCGAGCGCCCGCTATTTCTATTTATTACGCAAAGCGGGGAAACGGCGGACAGCCGTCAAGTTCTCGTGAAGGTGAAGAGTATGGGCTATCCAACGCTAACGCTTACGAATGTGGCAGGATCGACACTCGACCGTGAAGCGGACCATGCCATGTATTTGTTCGCCGGTCCCGAAATTGCCGTAGCTTCTACAAAGGCGTATACCGCACAAATCGCGGTTTTAAGTGTGCTGGCGGTTACACTTGGTCGGGCGAAAGGGATTCAAGACGCAAAAGAGTTGAATCTTGCTGCCGAGCTTGGTATCGTAGCGACAGCCATGGAAACGATGGTCACTTCAAAGGAATTAGTTGAACATATTGCAGGTGAGTTTCTCGCAACTACACGGAATGCTTTTTTCCTAGGAAGAAGTGTTGACTATTTTGTCGCGATGGAAGCGGCCTTAAAGCTGAAAGAAATTTCGTATATTCAAGCAGAAGGGTTTGCGAGCGGCGAGCTAAAACACGGAACAATCGCACTTATTGAGGACGAAACGCCTGTTTTAGCGATTATCACGCAGGAAAATATTAATTGGAATATCCGCGGAAATGTCAATGAGGTTTTAGCACGCGGAGCAAATGCTTGCGTATTTGCGATGGAAGGCCTAGAACAGCCTGGAGACCGTCTTGTAATTCCACAAGTCCATCCGTTATTAACTTCACTTGCTAGTGTTATTCCGTGCCAATTGCTCGCTTATTATGCGGCACTCCACCGCGGATGCGATGTGGACAAACCACGTAATTTAGCGAAAAGTGTTACAGTAGAATAAAGCAAAAGGCTTCCAAAAATTGGAAGCCTTTTTAATTTTCATCTGATGGTGGAACGTCTTTTTTAAATCCTTGAATAATAAAACGGGCGCCGGTCACAAAATCAACAGCAGCCATGCCGGCAATCACGTAGGCAAAAAAGCCCCAACCACTTGTATTTACTTGTTGTATAGCGAAATAAACGAATACGATACCTAAAATAATGTAAAGTAATCCTTGTAATAAAAAACGTCGATTCATATCCCTTTTTTACCCCCAAAAGAAAAGACTTAAGATTATAACGAAAGAATTCATTAAGATATGTGCAAACATCGGAACAATAATGCGCTTTGTTTTCGTATACAGATAACAAAGAATAAGACCAATCAAGAAGTAAGAAAGTAAATATTGTATGTCACCATGTAGAAGGGCAAAAACAAACGAACTAATAACCGCCGCAACATGAATATTTATAATGTTTGCCAGTCCTCCGTACAACACTTTTCGAAATACTAACTCCTCTAAAATCGGACCGAGGATGCTGATAAAAATGAGGAAGATAGGCGCTGTTTTGGAATAGCCTAAAAGGTCTGCCGTATTTTCTGACCCACTAGGTAGGCCGGCAAAAATGGTAATGACAAAAACCGCCACGTATTGAGCAACAAGTAAAATGAAGAAGCCACCTACGGCCCAAAGAATGCTACTTGGAAGTCCCGCTTTTTGTCCGGTAGCAATTTTATTAAATTCAGGCTGGTTCCGAAGAAGCAACCAAATAATACATAATGAAGCGATATTTGCAAGAATACTCCAAATTACGACGGATAGATTTGCAATTTCAGTTTTTGAAGCTGAGCTAAATGAGTTTAAAATGGCCGCAACAAGAGGCACACCTAAAATTCCAGAAAATAGTAGAATAAAATAACTTATAATAATAGTGATATATCGTTTTGCCAAAAAACCGCTTCCTTCCAAGAAACCTAATGTTTCATTTCAATTCTGTTCTATTGTACTAAGAAATAGGTGGCAGTTGCAAATAAGAAAGAAATTTTAATAAAAACGAGCCCTTTATACTTGCAATTTTAACCTATTTTGACTAATATAAGAATTGTGTTAGCACTCAAGTGTATCGAGTGCTAAAAAGATTCAAGGAGGTTATGGAATTGTTAAAACCATTAGGAGATCGCGTTATTATTGAAGTTGTAGAGGCTGAAGAAAAAACAGCGAGCGGGATAGTTTTACCTGATTCAGCGAAAGAAAAGCCACAAGAAGGTAAAGTTGTCGCAGTAGGCTCTGGTCGAATTCTTGATAACGGTGCAAAAGAAGCGCTAGAAGTTGAAACAGGCGACCACATTATTTTCTCCAAGTACTCTGGGACGGAAGTAACCTTTGAAGGAAAAGACTTATTGATTATCCGCGAAAGCGACATTTTAGCAGTAATTAAATAGAATTTTGGATTAAAACGGAGGTATTGACTTATGGCAAAAGATATTAAATTTAGTGAAGACGCTCGTCGCGCAATGTTACGCGGCGTTGACCAATTAGCGAACGCAGTAAAAGTAACGCTTGGCCCAAAAGGACGTAACGTCGTTCTTGAGAAAAAATTTGGTTCACCTTTAATCACAAATGATGGTGTTACGATTGCTAAAGAAATCGAATTAGAAGATGCTTTTGAAAACATGGGAGCTAAACTTGTTTCTGAAGTGGCATCTAAAACAAATGACGTAGCTGGTGACGGAACAACAACGGCAACAGTTCTAGCTCAAGCAATGATTCAAGAAGGTCTTAAAAACGTAACAGCTGGCGCAAACCCTGTAGGCATCCGCCGCGGAATTGAAAAAGCTGTTGCAACAGCAATTGAAGAGCTTCAATCGATTTCAAAACCAATTGAAGGAAAAGATTCCATTGCGCAAGTTGCTGCTATTTCTTCTGGTGATGAGGAAGTTGGGAAATTAATTGCCGAAGCGATGGAACGAGTTGGTAATGACGGAGTTATTACGATTGAAGAATCAAAAGGCTTTGCAACTGAACTTGATGTTGTAGAGGGGATGCAATTTGACCGCGGCTATACAAGTCCGTACATGGTGACTGATTCTGATAAAATGGAAGCAGCACTCGAAAAACCTTATATTTTAATCACAGATAAAAAAATCTCTAATATTCAAGAAATTTTACCTGTCTTGGAGCAAGTAGTACAACAAGGGCGTCCGCTTCTCATTATTGCAGAAGATGTTGACGGCGAAGCACAAGCGACTCTTGTTTTAAACAAACTACGCGGAACCTTTAACGTGGTAGCAGTTAAAGCGCCTGGCTTTGGTGATCGTCGTAAAGCAATGCTTGAAGACATCAGTATTTTAACTGGTGCACAGGTGATTACGGAAGATTTAGGTCTTGAACTTAAATCAACAACGATGGAACAACTTGGAACTGCTCAAAAAGTAGTCGTAACAAAAGATGATACGACAATCGTTGAAGGAGCTGGCGATTCCGACCAAATTGCGGCACGTGTGAACCAAATTCGTGCGCAAATGGAGGAAACAACTTCTGAATTCGATAAAGAAAAACTTCAAGAACGCCTAGCAAAATTAGCTGGCGGTGTAGCTGTCATCAAAGTTGGTGCCGCTACTGAAACGGAATTAAAAGAGCGCAAACTTCGTATTGAAGATGCGTTAAACTCCACGCGTGCAGCTGTTGAAGAAGGTATCGTATCCGGTGGTGGTACGGCCCTTGTAAATGTCTACAATAAAGTAGCTGCTATCGAAGCAACTGGCGATGAAGCAACTGGTGTGAAAATCGTTCTTCGTTCGCTTGAAGAACCAGTTCGTCAAATCGCGCACAATGCCGGCTTAGAAGGTTCTGTTATTGTTGAACGCTTGAAAGGCGAAAAAGTTGGTGTTGGTTTCAACGCAGCTAACGGCGAATGGGTCAACATGATTGAAGCTGGTATCGTGGATCCAACAAAAGTAACGCGTTCTGCGCTTCAAAATGCCTCTTCTGTTGCAGCTCTACTTCTTACAACTGAAGCAGTAGTCGCTGATCAACCAGAAGAAAACGCTCCTGCAGTACCTGATATGGGCGGCATGGGTGGAATGGGCGGTATGATGTAACTAGCCCAGCTATTTACATGCTGCCTACTAAGAGATCTCCTCGGAGGTCTCTTTTTTTTGATTAAAATCTTGATTCCCGCACCTTTCCAAGTTAAAATGAAATCAAAGCCATAAAAGGAGAGCGAAATCATGCAAAAAAGATTTACATGAAATAAAAGCTAGCAAGTTCACTCTAAGTAAAAGTTAAAACAAAAGGAGTGAACGGAAATGACGATTATGAAGACGGATTTATTAATTTTTGGATGGAAAATACAATTAGAAAACAATTTGAAGATTTATCAAAGCGTAGAAGATGTTTATTTGGTTGTAGATGAAGACGATGATGTACTCCTAAAATTTAGTTGTACAGAAAAAGAAATTTCACTCATTCGAACCGATTGGAATAACTTTGTTCGCGTTACGGCAGATAAAGAGCTTATTTTAACGAAAAGAAGTCGTATGGATTAAAAAAAGCCGGCAGATGCCAGCTAAAGTTAGGGAGTTTAAAGGTTACAAGTTCAAAGCTTGTAACCTTATTTTAGCGCAATTTTGTAAAGCCATTATGAACGATAGGTTGATTTCTAGTAAAGAAATGGTCAAAAAAACTCAGGTTGTAATCGCTTACTAATTATGATACACTATAGGAAATTAATGGATTGTGACTGGTAAAGCAGGCAAAACCCGTGTTAGTACATACTGTTTGTTTAGGAACGCAGTGTGTCAACTAATACGGGTTTTATTTCGTGCAAAAGGAGATTTTTCAGATGCTCATTACAAAAATTTTAAATAACAATGTTGTTTTTTCAGTCAATCAAGTGAAAGAGGAAGTTATCGTCACAGGACTTGGCGTGGGGTTTAATCGTAAAATTGGCGATACAATCCCGACAGAAAAGATTGAGAAAATATTTACAACAGACAATGACCCTTCGAACAAACAACTTATTCAGCTTCTGGAAGAAATACCATTTGATTACTTCTCGTTGGCAGATGATATTATTTGCTATACGGAAAAAGAACTCGTAAAATCATTAAATAAGATTATTTATGTCACGTTAACCGATCATATCCATTACGCTGTATCACGTTTTAAACAAGGCATCTTTTTTGAAAATCGGTTGCTTTGGGAAATAAAAAAGTTTTATCCGGAAGAATTTGCTATTGCAAAAACATGTTTGGCGCGAATCAATGAGCATGCGGATGTTGACTTGCCAGAAGACGAAGCGGGTTTCATGGACAAACTAGGTTTATTCCCACAAGCAGAAGATGTGATTCGTGAAATGGCCGAATTTACAAAAAGGTAGCTTAGAACGCCGTTTTGCAGTATGATAAAGAAAAATGGAGCAAGCGAGGTGCTAGCATGAAACAAATTATTCCTTATTTTACGATGGACAACTGCGCAGAAGCGGTTTCTTTCTACCAAACCGTATTTGGGGGCGAAATTCTGCACGCCTCCTACGGAAAAGATGTCCCCGGGTTTGAAAAATTCCCAAATAAACTCATCCACGCCGAACTGCACATTGCTGAAAATTTAGTCCTTTTTTTCAACGATTTACAACTCGGCGAAATGACTCACGGGAACACGCTAATCATTGGGCTAGAATGTGATTCAAACGAAGAACTTCTCCGCTATATGGAAATACTTCAAATTGGCGGACGCGTCGAAATGGAAGTCGCGAACATGTTTTGGGGAGCGACACATGCCAAAGTGGAAGACAAGTTCGGTTACATGTGGGAATTAAATTATACACATGTTTAATAGCAAACTCTCTTTTGCAAAGCAAAAGAGAGTTTATTTCGTGTTCATTTAACAAAGGAAGGAGGCATAAAAATGAGCGTTAAGTTAGAAGAATTACTTAAATTACCATCTTTACGAGAAGCAAAAGTGGTCGCCGGAAAGACCGGGCTAAAAAAATTAGTTTCTTCCATATCCGTTTTAGAACATACCGATGTTGAAATTTTGGAAGACGCGTTATTCGATAATGATGAATTTTATGGCAGTGAAATTGTGATTTCCGCCTTTATCAATATAAAAGATAATGTGGATGCTCAGTGCAATATGATAGAAAGGCTACATCATGCAGGCGAAGTGGCATTAATTCTTTACTATGTCGGTATTTTTATGCCAAAAGTAGATGAGAAATTAATCCGATTAGCCAACAAACTGGATTTCACGCTTATTGTTATGCCTGAAAATGAAATGACGCTCAGATATAGCGAAGTGATTTATGAAGTTGTAGAAGCAATCGTAAAACAAGAAATGCGCGTCACCCATTTTGCAAGTGAACTTCTCGAACAAATTTCAAACTTACCAAATAATCAGCGAAATATTGATACAATGCTTAAAATTTTAACAGACCGCACCCGTTCTTCGATTGTGTTAACCGATAATTCAGGCGAAATTGTACATGCCGTAACCTGGCCGCGCATCAATACGATTGCTTTAGACAAAGTAATCCACCTTCCTATTACAGAAAAAATCGAGCAACATGACCAGCTGTTCATCACGAAACGACCACTTATGCAAGATGGTATTAAGATGCTACAGCTTTTTTTGATCAAAGAAAACGAAGCTTTGACGGAGGAGCTCGCCGCACAAATGACGGAAGTGGTTCAAGTCTTTATGAACCTTTGGGGTGAAAAATATAGCGAGATTAGCACGTCTGAACTTGTGAAAGCGATCTTAAATAATGAGAGTGTCAAAATGCGTCGCCTAGCGAAAATTCTAGGAATTGATGTGGCGAGCATTCAAACCATGTGGCTTATCGAAGCACAAAATGCGCAAGCAAATGAACAAGCACTACAAAAAATTCAGTCTTACTTTTCGGCCCATTTCCAAGTTTCGCTCGTTGATTTTCATGATGATTTCATTGTGGCGTTAATGGATAATAGTTTAACGCAAGGGGAGTATGATGAACTGGCGAAGCATTTGCTAAAAGAGCTAGACGTCCAAATTATTATATGCGGTGGGCAGGAAAACACGACTGATGTGCAGCAAAGTTATGCGACAGTTTCAAGCTATTTTGAGGCCGCGAAAATCATTTATCCACTTAAAACCATTTTTTCTATTCAAGAAGTGATGTTTGCTGCAGAATGCTATGAAATTGTCAACAAAGGTGAAAGAGCCATTTCTGAGCAGCTTAAATTGGTACAGCCTCTCTTCCAAATGCAAAGTCAAGGTGAAGAATTATTACAGACATTGGCGGTTTTTCTACTTGATACAGAAAACAATATGGGAAAAGCAGCAGACGTTTTATTCCTTCACAAAAACACAATTAAGTACCGCTTAGCACGGTTACATGAAATTTTGCAATATCCGGTCACTAAACTTCCAGAAAGCTATAATCTATACACATCTGTTGCTATTTGGCGCTTACTTCAGGAAATGAACCAAACGTAAATTTTAAATAAAATAAGCTTTCGTTGTCCAATTGAACAATGAAAGCTTATTTTATTTTGTGTTTTTAACAATTACAACAGTATAACGTTTCTATATAATAAAAATATTAAAAAAATTGGAGGTACAAAATCATGACAAACAAGAATTTAGAACAAGCCCAGTCGTGGGGAAGTCTAGCTTTTGTATGGACTGGCGCAATGATCTGTGTACCTGCCCTCTTGGTAGGTGGAACGTTAATTGGAGGTATGCCTTTCTGGGAGGCGATTCTAACCGCTTGTGTCGGTTATGGAATCATCGTCTTATTTATGATTTTTCAAGGAATCCAAGGGAGTGATTTAAAACTTCCGACTGTGAAAGCGGCAGCGCAAGTTTTTGGTGAGCAAGGTTCTAAAAAAATCATTTCTATCATTTTAGCTATCGCTTGCCTCGGTTGGTTTGGTATTCAAGCCAATGTTTGTGGCGTTGCGTTTTCAGGTTTCTTAGCCGTGTACGGTATTGATTTTCCTGTTTGGCTGGCATCGCTCATCTGGGGGATTATCATGCTGTTATCTGCCTTATACGGAATACGAATTTTGAATATTTTAAATTATGTTGCGGTACCGATTCTATTAATCGTTTGTCTATACGCCCTTATCACTTCGCTACAAAGCGGGGGCTTAGCTCAAATTACAAACTATACGCCGAAGACGACATTACCGTTTTTATCTGGCTTATCTGTAACAGTCGGGTCATTTGCGCTTGGTGCAGTTATCGCTGGGGACTATGCGCAATATACAAAAGGACGAGCAAACATTATGAAAGCCGCTATTAGCGGAATCCTGCCATCTGGCATTTTGATGATAGGCGTAGGCGCAATTCTTACTTTAACTTCAGGAACAGCCGATATTACATCTGTTTTTAATGAACTAGGTATGCCCGTTTTAGGCGTTGTAGCCCTAATTCTAGCTGCTTGGACAACTAATGCCGTCAATGCTTTTTCTGGCGGAATAGCGATTGTCAATGTCTTTAATATCTCTAAAAAGCGCGAAAAAGTAGCAGTTGCAATGGCTGGCGGAATAGGCACACTCTTAGCCGTTTTTGGCATTTTAAACTATTTTATCCCCATTATGTCAGTCCTCTCCGCTATGGTGCCGCCAGTCGCAGGAGTCATGATTGCCTCTTACTGGATTGTTCAAAAAGGAGATCCAAACAAATGGCAACTTGTAGAAGGTGTAAACTGGCTAGGCGTTCTAGCTTGGTCTGTTGGTGCTGTATTTGCAGCACTCCCAGTTATTTTCTCCTTTTTCCCTGAAACGTTGCCACAGTTACCGAACCAACCGCTAATTGGGATTGTTATTTCGCTAGCCCTTTATCTTATTGGACAAAAGCTAGTTGGAAATACAGCCCAAGGAAGCGTTAAGAAAAATTATTAAGCGTTGGAGGAATGATGATGCGTTATTTAGACGAACAAGCAATTGAAGATATTGCAGTGGGTGCTGCATTTTTAGGAACAGGCGGGGGCGGAGACCCCTACATCGGAAAAATGATGGCCCTTTCGGCAATCAAAAAATATGGCCCAGTCGAGCTTTTATCAACAGAAGAAGTAGCAGACGAAGATTTTTTTATCCCAGCAGCAATGATGGGTGCGCCTTCTGTCTTGATTGAAAAATTTCCAAAAGGCGACGAGTTTACGCGCGTTTTCCAAAAGTTAGGCCGCTATTTAGGGCGAGAAGTAAAAGGAACATTCCCGATGGAAGCGGGCGGAGTTAATTCAATGATTCCAATTGTGGTAGCTGCACAATTAGGTTTGCCGCTAATCGATTGTGACGGAATGGGCCGCGCGTTTCCTGAACTCCAAATGGTGACGTTCCATTTGCACGACATTCCTTCGACACCAATGGCTATCACAGATGAAAAAGGAAATATTGGCATTATGGAAACAATTGACAATAAATGGACAGAGCGCCTAGCTCGTGTTTCGACAGTTGAAATGGGTGCCAGCTCATTGGTTAGCATTTATCCGTGTACAGGAAACCAGCTTAAAACAGCTAGTGTGAAAAATATTGTGACGCTCTCTGAAAAAATTGGTCGAATCATTCGTTCCAACCAACAAGATGAGCAAGTGAAACTAAACGAGCTTTTAGAAGCGACAGGGGGCTTTCACTTATTTGATGGCAAAATTGTTGACGTTGAACGTGGCACAACGGGTGGATTTAATCGCGGCTGTGTGACCATTGAGGGCTTACATGCATATGCAGACCATCAAGTGAAAATCTTTTTCCAAAATGAAAATTTAGTCGCCGAAATGGACGGCAAGCCCATTGCATTAACGCCTGATTTAATTTGCCTTGTCGATTTAGAAACACTAAATCCAGTTACAACCGAAGGACTAAAATACGGAAAAAGAGTGCGCGTACTAGCCCTTCCTTGCGACTTGGAATGGCGTACAGCTAAAGGCATCGAAACTGTTGGCCCGCGTTATTTCGGCTACGACTATCCGTATACGCCTGTTGAAGAACTTGTTGGAAAGGTAGGGAAACTTAATCATGTATAAAATAGGAATTGATGTTGGCGGAACAAATACCGATGCCGTCATTTTAGATGAAAACTTAAATTTAATTCACAGTGTCAAAATCCCAACAAGTGAAGATATTGAAACGGGCATTGCGCGCGCCTTAAAACAAGTCTTAGCAGAAACAGGTATCGACCGCAAATTAGTGACGCACGCCATGCTTGGCACAACCCAATGTACAAATGCCATCGTAGAGCGCAAAAAGCTAGCCAAAGTCGGTGTCTTGCGCCTAGGCTACCCAGCGACAGCTTCTGTCCTCCCCTACACGGCATGGCCAGAAGATATGATTGAAACCCTTTCAGGCACATATGCACTCGCCAAAGGTGGTTACGAATATGATGGGAGCGAACTTTCCGCATTTTCAGAAGCTGAGATTCGTGATGTCTTTAAAAAGTGGCAAAATGAAGTGGAATCTATCGCCGTTGTTGGCGTTTTCTCGTCACTTAAAAATGAGCAGGAAGAAAAGGTTGCTGAACTTGCAAAAGAAGTATTAGGTAGTGCCATCCCTGTTTCGCTGTCTTCCTCCATCGGCTCGGTCGGCTTAATCGAACGGGAAAATGCAACGATTTTAAATGCAGCTCTCATGAAAGTGATGGCTTTAACTTCAAATGGGTTTGAAAAAGCACTTCAACAAGAAGGGGTGGAAGATGCGGCCATTTATCTTTGTCAAAATGACGGGACGCTCATGTCGCTTGATTATGCGCGCCAGTTTCCGATTTTGACGATTGCTTGTGGTCCAACGAACAGTATTCGCGGGGCGGCGTATCTTGCTGGCCTTGAAAATGCGATGGTGCTTGATGTCGGCGGGACGACTTCGGATATTGGCGTGCTTTCAGGCGGATTCCCGCGTGAGTCTTCGCTAGCTGTTGACGTTGGAGGCGTGCGTACTAATTTCAGAATGCCAGATATTATTTCCATCGGTCTCGGTGGTGGCAGTCTCGTTCGTGAAGTAAACGGTGAAGTGACAGTCGGACCAGATAGCGTAGGTTATCAAATTACAGAAAAGGCTCTTGTTTTTGGCGGTAGCGATTTAACAGCAACGGATATTGCCGTGCGACTAGGAAAAGTCGCGATTGGAGATGCAGAACTAGTTGCGCATATCAGTCAAGAATTTGCGGAAAAAGCCTATGCGCAGATGGCAGAAATGACCGAAGACGCAATTGATAAAATGAAGACGAATTCAGGCGATGTGACACTTATTCTTGTCGGCGGGGGCAGCGTTATTATCCCTGAAGAACTAAATGGCGTTTCAAAAATTATCCGCAATCCAAACGGCGCTGTTGCAAACGCAATTGGTGCCTCCATCTCACAAATTAGCGGCCAATATGAGCAAATTTATATTTATGCCAAGCAACCACGCGAAGAAGCACTCCAAGATGCCGAAAATAAAGCGCGTGCGCAGGCAACTTTAGCAGGAGCCATTGAAAATACCATTGAAGTGGTGGAAATCGATGAAATTCCGCTCGCCTATCACCCAGATAACGCAAACCGATTGCGAATAAAAGTGGTTGGAAACTTAGTCTAAAAAACGTTTCTTTGTATAAAACGAGCAAGACTAGGCAAAATGAATGGTTGACAATCCCTTTCCATCTATGCTATAGTTACTAAGGTTATTAAACAAGAAAGAAGAAGCAACCCGCTTCTCGCCTCGTTAACGAGTGTTTTCAGGCAAAAAGTTCAATTTTTCGTTGCGCCAGTCTTGGTGTGACTTTGAATCGGCGGGTTTGCAAAGTTTGCAGACTCGCTTTTTGTATGTCTGCCGCTGGTAGACGCATGATTTGCTCTTTTCTGACTTGTTGTACCAATAAACTACGGAGGTGGCTCGCCATTAGCAAAGACATGTTGGTAAATGATGGGATTCGTGCACGTGAAGTGAGATTGATCGATCAACACGGTGAACAATTGGGTGTAAAAAGTAAATTTGACGCACTTGGTATTGCTGAGGCGGCTAATCTTGATCTTGTGCTTGTTGCGCCAAACGCGAAACCGCCAGTAGCTCGTATCATGGACTACGGTAAATTCCGTTTTGAACAACAAAAGAAAGAAAAAGAAGCCCGCAAAAACCAAAAAGTCATCGTGTTAAAAGAAGTGCGACTCAGCCCAACAATTGATGAGCATGATTTCAATACGAAGCTACGTAATGCGCGTAAATTCCTTGAAAAAGGCGATAAAGTAAAATGCTCTATCCGCTTTAAGGGTCGTGCAATCACCCACAAAGAAATCGGTCAAAAGGTGCTTGACCGTTTTGCAGACGAGTGTAAAGATGTAAGCACAGTCGAGCAAAAAGCGAAAATGGACGGACGTTCAATGTTCTTAGTCCTAGCACCACTTCAAGAAAAGTAAAAGTTTTGAGGAGGAAAATTTCATGCCAAAAATGAAGACTCACCGCGGTTCCGCTAAACGTTTCAAAAGAACAGGATCTGGAAAATTAAAACGCAGACATGGTTTTACTAGCCATATGTTTGCTAACAAATCTCAAAAACAAAAACGTAAACTGCGTAAAGCGGCAATGGTATCAGCTGGCGATTTCAAACGTATTCGTCAAATGGTCGCTAAAATGAAATAATAAAAAATAATTTTCTAAATTCTAGGAGGTAGACAATATGCCACGCGTAAAAGGCGGAACAGTAACTCGCAAACGTCGTAAAAAGGTCATTAAATTAGCCAAAGGATATTATGGCTCTAAACATACACTATTTAAAGTAGCTAACCAAGCGGTAATGAAATCTTACCAATATGCTTACAGAGATCGTCGTCAAAAGAAACGTGATTTCCGTAAATTATGGATTGCTCGTATTAACGCAGCAGCACGTCTAAACGATTTATCTTACAGCAAATTAATGCACGGCTTAAAATTAGCTGGTATTGACATTAACCGTAAAATGCTTGCTGATTTAGCTGTAAACGATGCACAAGCTTTCACTTCATTAGCTGATGCAGCGAAAAAAGAATTAGCGAAATAAATGAATAAAAGCGACTTGACACTTTGTCAGGCCGCTTTTTTTTATTTTTGACGAAAATGACGCAGCTTCATTTGCAGATGCTGAAGTAACAAAAACTGCTTGCGAGCCCGTTTGATTTTCCGATACCTTTTCGGATTTTTTCGGTAAAATTGTTGATGGAAATTTTCTGCTGGCCAAAATGTACTTGCAGGCTCAATAGCAGTGACAATTGGCCGTTTATATAGGTTAGAGTCAATTAAATGCTGTTTATAATGTTCCGCAATTTCGCGTTGCTCGGCATTTATTACAAAAATAGCAGGTCGATAGTTGCTGCCACGGTCTGCCATTTGACCAAGCTCATCAGTTGGATCTGTCAATTGGAAATAAAGCGTTACAAGTTCCAAATAACTGACAATTTCAGTATCAAAAATAATTTCAACAGCTTCCGTATGTCCCGTATACCCGCCACTGACTTGCTCATAAGTCGGGTGAGGAACATGTCCGCCCGTATATCCTGACAAAACAGAAATAATACCCGGTTTCGTTTCAAACGGTTCCACCATGCACCAGAAACAGCCTCCCGCAAAGATGGCGCGTGCTTGATGGGGCTTTTTTTCGTAGTCATGAATAGAAAAATCAAAAGGTTTATTAGCATTGCCCGTTATTTTTAAATAAAAATCCGTCACATCAGGCGTTAAATTATTTCGTAACGCAAGGGGACGTAAGCTCGCTTCAAGTTTTAAAAGCTGATTGTGAAAATTGGCTCCGTCTTCCAACGAATTTTTCGTTTTAGTTAAAAGGGAGCGTTCAAATTCACGTGTTCCAGGATTCAAAATTAAATTATATAGGTCATTTATAATTTCTGACGGCGTATATTTCATTGAAACATCCCTCACATAGCTATTTTTATTTTGAGTGCTACTATTGAAATGTGTATTCTGTACATTTTTAGCAGTATATTGGATGAAAAATACATATCTTTGTCACAGGCGAAGTGTGTTTTTTATTATATAATAAAGGTGCTTTAAAACGAAATGTTCAGCTTGTTTTGAGGAATACTCGAAGTAAAGGGGCTAATTCAAATGAACAAAGTGAAGGATAGAAATTCGTTACTTGTTTTACTCGTTCTATTCATAGGCTATACGAGCGTGTACGTCGATAAGTACACAATTGGAATCTCCCTTGTGCCTGTTGCGCAAGATTTAGGCTTCGATCCCAGTCAAAAAGGATTAATTTTAAGCGCTTTCTTTTTAGGTTATACACTTTTCCAAATTCCAATGGGCTATTTAAATAACCGTATTGGCGCGCGCCCTGTGCTAGCGCTATCCATCATTATCATCGGTTTGTTTTTAGCCATTTTTGGTTTTGGCTACTCACTCTTATTTTTAGTCGTCGTCCGCTTTTTAGCAGGCTCCCTCGGACACTCCGGCTATCCGCCTTCGGTCAGCAATTATATATCGCTTCATTTTCCTTTGAATAAAAGGGGATTTGCGCAGTCAGCGATGCTCGCCTCTTCTGGTTTTGCGGCATTCATTGGGCCGTTGCTAATTGCACCGCTACTCGTTTCGATTGGCTGGCGGCATACGTATTATATTATGGGCGCAATTGTCGTTTTCATCGGCCTTTGCATCTTCCTAGTCATTCCAAAATCGACCAAGGAAGAACGCCTTTCTTACAAAGAAAAAAATAAAGTCCCTTTTTCAGAACTATTGCGTGATAAGCAACTTTGGATTTTATTATTGTCAGCCTTTTTCATTAACGCCGCTAATTACGGTTTAACCAGCTGGCTCGCTTCTTATTTAAACGAGGCAAGAGGGCTTTCACTTAGCCAAGTGAGCTATATTAGTTCCTTAGCTGGACTTTGCATTCTTATCGCCGGAATTTTAGGTGGATATTTAATCAGTCGCTTTTTTATTGGAAAAGAACGGATGATAATTTTCGTTTTCAGTATTTTAGGTGCGTTAAATGTTTATGGCGTTTACTTGTCAAATCAATTAACCCTTTCCATTATTTGTTTGTGTTTAGCCAACATTTTTCTTATCATGGCTTTCACAACTTTAATGGGATTGCCACACAAACTATTTAAACAAAGTCATATCGCAACTAAATATGCAGCTATCAACTCTGGTGGCGTTCTAGGTGGCTTCTTTGCCCCGATGGTTATTGGCGACTTAGTAGCCGCAACAAATTCCTATCAAACAGCCTTCTTATTCATGGCTCTTACCTTTTTACTATCTGGTATTATCATACTAGCAGCAAAAAGAACTAGAAACGCTGAATAAGTGAAAAATAATTTTAATAGCCTGAGTTTTGGTTAATCAAATTTTGAAATGGGCAAGACTCAGTTTTTCTTTGAACCATTAAATTAAAGAGGGTGTAATAATTAAACACGTCTATTTAATAAAAAGCAGGATATTAAGTTTAAAAGAAAAGGGATAAACCTAGCAGATATGAACAGGCAATAAAGCTAAAAACGCGTGAAGAATCGAAAATGATTCTTCACGCGTTTTTTTATAGTTTAATTTCAAGCTCAACCGGACAATGATCCGACCCGAGCACATCAGCATGGATTTTCGCATCAACAAGCTGACTCTCCAAACGGCTTGACACGACAAAATAGTCAATCCGCCACCCCGTATTGCGCGCCCGGGCGTTCATGCGGTACGACCACCAAGAATAAGCACTTTCTTTTTCGGGATAAAAATAGCGAAATGTATCGGTGAAGCCAGCCGAAAGCACCGTCGTAAATTTAGCGCGCTCCTCATCCGTAAACCCAGCATTCTTCCGATTTGTTTTCGGATTCTTTAAATCAATTTCGTTATGCGCAACGTTTAAATCCCCACAAAAAACAACTGGCTTTTCTGCGTCCAAACTTTTAATGTAGTTTAGGAAAGCTTCTTCCCAAGTCATGCGGTAGGCGAGGCGCGCTAATTCAGGTTGCGAATTTGGCGTGTAGACGGTAATGAAAAAGAAATTTTCGAACTCGAGCGTAATGACGCGGCCTTCTTGGTCATGCTCATCAGCCCCAATGCCGTAAAAGACGTTTAGCGGTTCTTGTTTCGTGAAAATCGCCGTACCTGAATAGCCTTTTTTGACGGCATAATTCCAATAATCATGGTAGCCCGTTAAATCGAGCTCAATTTGACCTTCTTGCAATTTCGTTTCCTGCAAACAAAAAATATCAGCATCGACCTCATGAAAATAATCCATAAACCCTTTTTTGACAGCCGCGCGCAAGCCGTTCACATTCCAAGAAATCAATTTCAAAAAAATCACCCTCCAAGTCTTTTTTTCATTATACCGCAGATTGCTTTTAAGATATAATATAATAACTAGTAATAAAGGGGGATTAAAATGAGATTTGTAGTACTACTACGAGCTGTAAACGTGGGTGGACACAATAAAATAAAAATGGCAGAACTAAGAGAGAGCTTAGCGAAAGAGGGATTTCAAAATGTGATCACGTATATTCAAAGCGGCAACCTCATTTTAAACGCCCCTTTCAATGAGGCCGAAGTGCGCACCAAAATGGAGCAACATCTAGAAGCGTATTACGCCATCAAAAACCCAATTGTTGTGGTGCTAAATGAGGAAGCTTATCGGTTGACGCTAGCCGAAAATCCATTTCCAATCATTTCGGAGTCGGAGCGTTTGATGATTTTCTTTCATAACGGCCATTTGCCAAATGCCAAAATTGAAACGGCGGACGCGATTTATGTGGCGAGCGGTGCAGCTATTTTTGTTAAAATGTTCACCACAAAAGTTCATGAAGTTAAGACGGATAAAGTAATCAAAACTTGGACGGAAGAAGCGGTTACTGGGCGCAATTTAAAGACGAGTGAGAAGTTGCTTGATCTTTTGGAAAAGCCTATAATGGAGTAGACAATGAATTGAAGGAAGTGTAGAAAATGAGAGAAGAACTTATTAAGCGCTTTACTACATACGTAAAAGTGGATACGCAGTCGAACGAGGAAAGCACGACTTGCCCAACAACGGAAGGTCAGCTCGAACTTGGTCGCATTCTTGTGCAAGAACTTAAAGAAATCGGTATGAGCGATGTGACGGTTGACGAAAATGGCTACGTGATGGCGACTTTACCTGCAAATACGTATAAAGATGTGCCGGTGATTGGCTTTTTAGCGCATCTTGATACGGCTACGGATTTTACGGGGAAAGATGTAAATCCAATTGTGCACGAAAATTACGACGGTGGGGACATCATGCTAAACCCGAATTTGGCATTGTCACCGAAGCAGTTTCCAGAATTGACGGGCTATAAAGGGCAAACACTCATTACAACGGACGGCACAACGCTACTAGGCGCTGATGATAAGTCGGGTATCACGGAAATTATGGTTGCGATGAATTATCTTTTGAAGCACCCAGAACTAAAACACGGTAAAATTCGCGTTGCTTTTACACCAGACGAGGAAATTGGACGAGGCCCAGCGCTTTTTGATGTTGCTGCATTTGGCGCGAACTATGCGTACACAATGGACGGCGGCCCGCGCGGACAACTGGAATATGAAAGTTTCAATGCCGCTGCCGCGAAAATCACCTTTAAAGGAAACAGTGTTCACCCCGGAACAGCCAAAAATAAAATGGTCAACGCAACAAAAATGGCGATGGAATTTAACGCACAGCTCCCACAAAATGAAGCACCAGAATATACGGAAGGTTACGACGGTTTCTATCACTTGATTTCTTTAAACAGCGAGGTAGAAGAAGCGAAAGCCACTTACATTATCCGTGATTTTGATCATTTGAAGTTTGTGGAGCGGAAAACAAAAGTTGCAGAAATCGTTTCTTCTATGCAGGAAAAATATGGGAAGGACAAAGTGGTGTTGGAACTAAATGACCAATACTACAACATGCGTGAGAAAATCGAACCCGTGAAGGGCATTGTCGATATTGCGTTTGATGCGATGAAAAACCTAGACATTGAGCCTCTTATCGAACCTATTCGCGGCGGTACAGACGGCTCCCAGCTATCTTTCAAAGGCTTACCAACGCCAAATATATTTGCCGGCGGGGAGAACATGCACGGTAAATTTGAATATGTTTCTGTTGAAAATATGGAACTAGCAACAAAAGTCATCATCGAGATGGTTCAATTATTTGAAAAACGCGCATAAAAAAACAACCGCAAATGCATGCATTTGCGGTTGTTTTTTGTTTCATAAGACAATTCAAATGGAGATTTCAAAAAATGAAAAGTTCGATTAGTTTCTTTTCCGAAGCATGTCTTGATAAACCAATTTGTTTTTCTTTCAAAAAATGGATATGTTTTTCAATCTCCAGCTTTTTGCTTAGAAGCAGTTCTTCTTGGGCGTCTAACAAGGCCATTCTCGCTTCAATTGTTTGGTCCCCAAGATCTCTTAGTCGAGCATATTTCTGAATTTCGCTTAACTCCATTCCAGTTTGTTTTAAGCGGATAATGAACTGAATCCACTCTAAATCCTGTTCACTAAATTCACGGTAACCATTTTTATTTCGTTTAGGTTGAATCATTCCAAGCTCTTCGTAGTAGCGTAAAGTTGGAATTGTTAAGTCCACTAGTTTTGAAACTTCACTAATTTTATACATATTTTCCCCCTTGCTATAAAGTAGGCTTGATAGTTTACACTTAGTCTATCACAAACAAGGAGGAATTGGATATGGAAAATAATCGTTTTAAAATTGGACTAGAAAATTTGAATCGAATTGATGGTGAAGCAGGAGAGAGAGTCATTCAATCACTGGAGGAAATCGCGCCTGATATTGGTCGATATATCGTTGAATTCGCATTCGGAGAAATTTATGCTAGAGAAACTTTGACACTACAAGAGCGAGAAATCATTACAATCACCAGCTTACTCACTCAAGGAGATACTCATGATCAGTTACATGTTCATATCAATGCTGCTCTAAATGTTGGCATAACGCCAGAAAAGATTATCGAGGTCTTCATTCAGTGTATTCCTTATGTCGGCTTTCCAAAAGTATTAAATGCGGTGACCGCTTCAAAAGAAGTTTTTGCAGCTAGGAATAAGTGAAAGTAAATCTATAGAACACAAAAACGAGAAGAAGTTTGAGTGACAACTTCTTCTCGTTTTTAAATGAACTACGCATGATGCTGACGCTCTCGAACTGTTTGCACAAAGCGCTTGGCATCCTCTTGCTCCACAAGCATAGTATATGTAGTACCGTCTAAAAGAGTAAACTTAATTTTTGGACTCATGGCCAGTAAACTTATATGTCTGGAGCAGTGGGCAATATCGTGATAAGAAAACATTTTATTGACGAAATAAGCTTCGGTTTCAGAGAAGAAAGTAACACCCGCTAAGTTGGCAATCCAAAGGCCGTCTAATTGGACTAATTCGCCTGCCACGCTGAAGGGAAAACTACCATAAACTGGCACGCTTGTTTGTTCAATTAAATTGTGCGTGAGCGCCTTCGCAATCATACTTTTATATGCCATCATACAATCAGCCTCCTCTAACCATTATAACTTTCCCGCGGATAAATCGCTATGCGGTTGTTCGCCACTTGAAATATCTCAATCGGATGTTCGTAAAAGCTCTCCATATTTTTAACCGAAAGCATCTCGCGAGTAGCTCCTTTTGCGAAAATCTCACCATCCTTAAGCAGGACGGTTTTTGTAAATTGTGGTAAAATTTCTTCAGTATGATGCGTGACAAACAGAATCGTCTTGTCGCTAGCCGCAATTTGCTCCACTTGATAAAGCAACTTTTCGCGCGCGAACAAATCAAGCCCACTACATGGTTCGTCTAAAATAAGCAATTTGGGATCCGCCATCAGTGCGCGGGCAATCAAAACAAGTTGGCGCTCACCTTGTGAGAGTGTCGCATAAACTTTGCCGATAAGCGACCCACCGTGCGCCGAGAGAAGCAACTCCTTCGCCTGATGGATATCCGCTTCTGTAAACGGCTGGTAAAGCCCGATGCTAGCATACTTACCGCTAAGTACAATTTGCTCCGCCGTTTCATACTCCTTCAGCTGATACTGCAAGGCGCTGCTCACCCAGCCAATTGATTTCCGAAGTTCAGGCAAAGAAGTCTGTCCAAACCACTGGCCAAGCACTTGTAACCGCCCGCTACTCGGCCAAATATAACCATTTAAAAGCTTTAAAAGCGTCGTCTTTCCGGCGCCATTTAAACCGAGCATTGCCCATCTTTCGCCTGTCTGCACAGCCCAATTAATATTTCTGATAATCTGTTTTTCTTCCCGAGTAAAAGTCACTTGTTGAAATTCAAACATCGTATCACCTCAATCTTTATTTTACACAATTATCTGAAAAAAGAAAGGAGAATGCGAAATGAATATAATAGAAGCAGCTAAACATTGGATGCAAGAAAAATTCGAGTCTGACCGCACTGGGCATGATTTCGAACACATTATGCGCGTCTTTCGAACTGCCAAACATTTGCAGAAAAAGGAGGGTGGTGACACGCTTATCATCGAACTAGCCGCGCTTTTCCACGATTACCCTGATGAAAAACTAACTACAGACTCTGCTTTGGCTAAAGCTGAGTTAAGCGACTGGATGAAAAAATCAGGCTTAGATCCAGACACTATTAAAAAGATTATGCGCGCAGTCGAATCTGTTTCCTACAAACAAGGTAAGAATCCCGTTTTGGCAGAAACTCTCGAAGAAAAAATTGTGCAAGACGCCGACCGCCTAGATGCCCTTGGAGCAATCGGAATCATCCGAGCATTTACTTACGGCGGCGCCAAAGCCCGCCAGGCACTCGATTACCATCTCGAAAATCCAAACACAACGCTGGCACACTTCTTTGATAAGCTTCTACTATTAAAAGATAAGATGCACACAAAAACCGCAATCAAAGCCGCAGAAAAACGGCATTCCTACATGCTAAAATTTCTTTCAGAACTACAAGACGAAAAAGTTATCAAAAACAAGTAGCTTTTCCTTGAATTATTTCATTGATTATTATATACTTAAAAAGCTCAAAAAAAGAGGTTAATAAAATATAAATTTTTTATTGACGTAGCAACCTAATCATGATATGATAATTAAGTTGTCTCGAAAGAGCAATGTGACCTTTGAAAACTGAACAAAACGAAGATGAAAAAGCGATGAAACAGATGTTTCACCAATCAATTCATAGGACAGGAAACAAAAAGATGTTTCCAAAAAAAGTAAGAAACAAGCTAGCAAAGTCAATTTGTGACGCTAAGGAAACTTATTCACGGTGTTGAATAAGTATTCAAATTCGATTTATTTTAAAGAGAGTTTGATCCTGGCTCAGGACGAACGCTG
>NZ_FYBO01000016.1:0-46269 GCF_900186135.1 Listeria sp. ILCC792 | reverse complement strand
CCGTAAGCGGCACTTAAAGCTACACCTGCGAGCGGGCAAAATGCGGAAACACCCACGATGACGATAGTGGCGACCACGAGTGTCCAAAATTCTGTCTTCTGTTGTTCATCTTTAATGGACGTGTAGGCGAAGGCTCGGGAATTTAACATCGCGGCTTGAAAATCTTGATGGCT
Source organism: Listeria sp. ILCC792 (assembly GCF_900186135.1). Lineage (NCBI taxonomy): Bacteria > Bacillati > Bacillota > Bacilli > Caryophanales > Listeriaceae > Listeria > Listeria sp. ILCC792. Next base: position 46,096 of record NZ_FYBO01000016.1, on the reverse strand, counting down.
GACGTCTTCTCCTTTGTTCGTCTGTTTCCATGCATCATACTGCAGCTTCATTTGGTCGGCATAAAAGGTGTCCCCGCTGAATAAATCCTCGAGGCTCACTTTACTTTTTGGGACCTCTACTTGTTTTTGCGTATAGCTGTTTTCAAACTGTGTGGTTGTCGTGGTGGCTCCAATTCGGTTTTCCGTTGTGAACGTGGTCGCATCTAAGTCGCGCATGCCTGCCACAAAGTCATCTAGCTTTTCATAAAACGGGTGGTCGATCGTGTTGCTTACTATGTCCCCGATTTGGTCGGAAAAACGGTAAAGGACGTCAAAATCCTCGAAAATCTCCTGATACTTGGATGTTCGGCTTGTATGTTGAAAGGAAATCACGCCGTCTGTGTCGTAGCGGGCAATGTCGTCTTCGGCTTCTTCTAAATTCTTGGAAACTTTCTTTAAATGGTCGATTGTACCCTTTCCCCATGCGCCTTTCCCGATAAGGCTGCCAATGCTTTTTCCTGCTTTTTCAAAGTCATCTTCCTGATAATGAATATCTTTCACTAAAGCATTCACCTACTTACTACTTTTTCTTTTAGTTTAGCATACGCAAGAAATGCAAGCTGTGGACATTGTGTGAATTTTTCAGTAATATATATCAGATTTCGGGGCACAAATAAAAAAACAAGCGGACAGCTAGTAAAATTCATTTTTGAAAATGAGATTCGTACTGGCTGTATGCTTGTTTATTTTTCCTCTTTATAGGACACTCTTCATCATTATTCCCGCACAAACTTCCTAAAAACGGCATTCAATTTGGCATAGGCGATTGGTTCGGGCGAATCAATGGATTGCACAAATTGTTTAAAATGGCCGATTTGTTCGTTAATATAGGCGTTTAGTTCATCAAGGCGCGGTTCTAAATCGAGTTCATCGCCTGCTTTTTTGCGTACTAAAAGTTCAGACGTTATTTCGCGAATTGGTTCGGGAATTTCAATTTTAGCCATGATTTCATCAAAGAGGACAGGCGGTTCCGCTTCATATTTTTCAATGTAGCTACATGCAAAAAGCGGACGGAGCACATAAAAATATTTTTTAATTTTCACCTGCTCACCTTGCAAATATTCGCGAAAATTTCCTTCCGCCATATGTAAATAATGATAAATTAGCGGTTTTAGTGCCATATTTTCACGACAAAGTTTGCGAAGTTCAGCTGCAAGATTCCCTTTATCACGATATACAATTGGCGAATTCAGCCATTCAAGTAAAGATGGATTGCACTTCCGAAGCAGTTGCAAGCCCTTCTTCAAATCCCAACCGCTCACGTCAAGCGAGTCATCAATCGGGTACTCAATCACGTCGCGCCGCTCCTCTACTGAAACATACCAATCCTCAGAATGTGTATATAAAAACCGTACATCAAAATCGCTATCTTTGGAAGGAAAGCCCCAGGCCCGACTGCCAGACTCCACTGCATACCAAATGGTTACGTTTTGTTCGTGCTCAATTCGTTTTATTTCCTTTTCAACCCATTCCCACACGCTTCTCACCTTCTTAAATTTGGAGTGTGTAGACGCTAACTACGTGCGTTTTTTCTCCAAACTGTGTTGTTTTTTCTTCCTGTTTTTGGTAGCCGAGATGTTCCCAGAAACCTTTTGCCGCCTCATTCTCATTCAAAACGCCGATGCGGAGCGACTTCGCGCCGCCGTCTGTCGCCCAGTCGCGAATGACTTGATGTAAAACGCGTCCAAGTCCTGCTTCCCTCGCGTCTGGCACAAGCAGTAACAGCCCGATAATCCATTCGCCCTTCTTTGGAAAATCCGCCACAACATCAATCAGGCCGATAGGTTCTTCCTGATCATCTAAAATCGCCATGACAAACTTGTCGAATTTCGTTTTCCCATCAGGCAAGTCCGTTAAAATGGCGTGCGCATCACTTGAATTCGCTTTCCGCCCTTGCTCAATTTGAAAGTAATCCTCGCACTTGGCGCATACATGTTCAGCCAAAGCGATATCCTTTTCATTTAAAAATTTCACATGATAATTACGTTTCATACTGTCACACTCTTTTCCACATTTCTTCTTCCATCTTGCCATATTTCCTAGTAAACTTCAATCGCTAGCAGGAATATGCTATACTTAATTGGTATGATTGGAGGAACTGAACTTATGATTAAATTAGTAGCAATTGATATTGATGGCACACTTTTAAACGACCACCACGAAGTAACAACCGAAGTGAAAGAAGCGATTCGAAAAGCAAAAGTAGCTGGCACAAAAATTGTTTTATGTACAGGCCGTCCACTTGTCGGCGTGCAACAATATTTAAGCGAACTTGAACTGCGCGAGGAAGGCGATTATGTCATTAGCTTTAACGGCGCCATGGTTCAAGATACCTTTACGAAAGAAGTCGTATCGCACTTAACGTTAACGAAAGACGACCTCGTTTCACTTTCAAAAATAAGTGATGATGCTGGACTACATATGCACTTCTTCGATGATAAAACGCTCTACACAGCGAATCGGAACATTGGAAAATACACTATTGTAGAAGCTTATTTAACCGGGAGTCAGCTCGTTTTCACTGAAATCGAGAAAATTCCGGCTGATTTCCAAATGTCAAAAGCAATGATGATTGACGAACCAGAAATTCTCGAAGCGGGAATAAAGAAGCTACCAAGCGACCTTGAAGAGCATTACCACCTTGTTCGCAGTGCCCCGTTTTATTTAGAAGTTTTAAACCCGAATGCAAGTAAAGGAAATGCGGTGAAGCAGCTTTCTGAACTTCTTGGCATCAAACAAGATGAAGTGATGTGCATAGGCGACCATGAAAATGATACAACGATGCTTGAATTTGCAGGCACTGCCGTTGCGATGGGCAATGCTATCCCGCGCCTAAAAGATATGGCTGATTTCATTACAGAAACCAACAATAACAGCGGTGTCGCGCGGGCCATTGAAAAATTCATTTTGAATGCTTAAATTAAAAAGCGTTGTAGTTTTCAATAACTACAGCGCTTTTTTTAAACTATTTTTTAAAACCCGTACTCATCATTTTTCGTGTTGCTAGCACCTTCAACGCTAGGTAAACACATGAAAACAAGAATAATAATGCTTCCAACAAACGGAATAAGACCAAGTAGCACGAACCAGCCACTTTTTCCGATGTCATGAAATCTGCGAATCATAAGGCTAATTCCCGGAATAATATTCGCGATTCCAAAGAGCCATACAAGTACGACTACAAAAAGCATTGGTCCTGCATACATTGCTCCAAAAACTTCCCCCGGATAAGCTGTACCCGCTGCTGCTGTTGCAGAAGAAAGACCAACGATTAGCATTAAAATCCAAAAGATTGCCATGATAATCGCATTCCATAGGATAGTATACCAGTATTCCGAACGTGTTGAACGCCCACTAAAGTTCACATAATTCTTCCAATAGGCTTTATAAGCTTCTAAAAATCCCATTTTTTCAACTCCCTTTTTTAAACTATCCAAATTATTATACTATACTTTCAAAGTGAATGATATGTCTAAATTTCGAATTTATTAACCATTTATTCTTTTTTAGCCACACTTTTACACTATTTCAAAAAGTAATTCGGTGTAAAAAAAACCTTTTTTTGTTTCGCGAAGTAGGCACTCTTAAGCCCATTCTCCACTGGATAATGACTAAGCTTCGTGCCAGGCTTGTAGGTTAAAATTGCGCCGCCGTGTAGGTTCATGTCGTCCCACCAAATCGCGAATGCTTTTATTTTCCCTTCAAATTTATCAGTCCCTTTAACAGGCTTCAAATTGGTGACCATCGAGTGGTAAATGTAGCCAGTAACCCATTTCCCGTTTTTATCTTGAACGGAAGTCTTGTGCCAATAGCGCGAATGCTTCCGAATTTGGACTTTTGTACCCGTTTTCCAAAGCCGAAGTGGCGTTTGTGATTTGAATTGCGGTTTTGGAAGTAGTGGGGCAACATCTTGGACGGTAGCAGAAATGGAATGTTTCTTCACATCATTTTTCGTATTGTGAGCTACTTTTATTTTAGACAATAAAGTGATATTTTGCGAAGCCGTTCCTCTGTAGCCCGTAATGCCGTACTTCGCGGCTAGCTCCATACGATGACCATAGCTTGAGTCAAGCCCAATCAGATTCATATACGCGACGAGCCCTAGATCGTCTGTTTTCGGCGCGCTCGCTTCAAACGAATCCGAACCATAATCTTTGTAATTGAACTGCATATGCGGCTTATCGACAAGCCCCCGCCAATCTCCACCCCATTCAAAACCGAGCGTCTTCGCCTTTGCGATAAACTTCTTCATATCTGCACGGTTGTACCCGTCCCACTGAATCGTTTGCCCTTTCGCTGGGACAAAATCGAATGCCTGCCCAACAATATGGTAAGACTTCATCGTCTGTGATGCGCCACTCGCCACGTGACTCTTTTGCTGCGCAGTAGTTCGGATCGTTTCGTAAATTAAAACTTCGATTTGTTCCCCTTCTGCCCATTTTAAAAGCGAAGTCGCCGCTTTTTTCGTCTGGTTGGCTAATTTTGCGATATTCGCCCAATTTCTCTCGCTGTAATACGTCACTTGCTGTCATCCCCCTTCAAATTCCCATCACGTTTCGTAAACTGTTCAAACAAACCCGTACCGCCTAGTCCTGCTAAGCCGCCAGACCATAACATAACGGAAATTGAGCCGGCACCAGGAATAAACGTTGCCAGGCCTCCAACCGTAATACCTATCATTAAACTTACTAGCGGCAAATAATGCCGCGGAATTTTATTTGTGCTTTTGACAACTTGAACAATTGCAGTTGTTGAAATTGTTAAAAACGTCATATAAGCGAGTAATTCTTCTCCAAAATTCATTTTTTCCATCTCCTTTATGAAAAGCTTTCGACAATGCTTGCAATTAAAAGTGCAGCAACAAGACCAATTGCCCAGTAAAACGAGCGCAAAGCTTTTTCTTCACGTATGTTGGCTGAAACTTCTCTATCAAGTGCGTGTTTTTCGCGGCTAGCAGATTGTGTAAGTGCATTTTTCAGCTCGTTTTCTAGTGCTTTTAGCGAGTTTCTGATTTCATTTAGTGCATGTTGTTCATTTAGTTCTCTCGCATGGCTTTGCTCCTCGATATGTTTGACACGCTTTTTCAAGTATGCCAATTCATTTTCTAATTGCACGACCTTCTCTTTCATCACTTCCACTTTCAACACCTCCGTTTTGATAGCAGCCTTTTAAAAAGTCGCATTTTTGCAACTTCCTTCATTATACGCGATTGTTGATTTTCTCACAAAAAAAGTATCGCAAAAATGCGACTATCCATTGTAAAACTTGGTGAGATAAGATATACTTTCTATAAATCTCTGGAAAGAGGGGCTTTCAATGCATGTTGGTGAGCGAATAAAAACAAGACGCAAACAATTAAAGATTAGCGCAGATGAAATTGCTAAAAAGTTAGCGGTTTCCAGGTCGACTATTTTTAGATATGAAAACGGTGAGATTGAAAAACTGCCTGTTGGCATGCTCAAGGCGATTGCTGATATGTTAGAAACGACTCCGAGTAAATTGATGGGGTGGGAAACTGAAACAAGCGAAGATTTCATCGCAATTTTTGAAGAGCTAGAGCCGGATAGACAAAGGCTGGTTTACAATTTTGCGGCGGAACAACTGGCAGCACAAAGACAAATGAAAGTTCTAGATTCCTCGACCATCGCGGCTCATTTGGAGGACGATGTCACAGAGCTTGAAATGCAAGAAATTCTGGGCTTTATTGAGAATATCAAAAAGAACTAGGACAGCTAACTTTTGTAAAAAAATAAAAAGAAAAATGGGTATAAACGTAGCATGCGATTATATAAATACAACAGTAGAAGGGGTCGTTAGATGAAACATCGTAGAAAAATTTTATTTACAGCTTTGCTAGCAACAAGTCTTTTGGGAGGATGTGGGGAGCTTCCTCTCGAAATTAATCAAACACCCGAAAATGGCTATGATTTAACCTATTATGGAACAACTGATGTAGGCGCTGAGATAACGTTTACAGATGCGGCTCGTAATGAAGAAAAGGCAATTGCAGAAGACGGCAGGTTTGCTATCCATGTTCCACGGACAACCTCTAAAGCGTCGTATGAAATCATTGCAAAAAAAGAGGGCGAAGAAGCAACAAATTCATTTACAATTCCGAAACAAAAAACATTGGTTGATTATGAGGTGCTGAAAGACCAGTTTACACTTCCGCTACCTGGTGCCCCGCAAGCGGATACAAAAGTGACGACTGGATTTAATATTGCCTGTGACGGGAACAACGTAATGGCTATTTCTCTCGTTTATGCGCCCAGTACCGAGCTTGACATGGGTATTTACGATTATGACAATTTCCAAAACGCCATTGAAGCGGTCATGCGTGCGGTTGGCTCAGAAGATAAGCTAGATAAAGTTTTAGATACTTTCGACGCTAGTCATAAGAAACACAGTACTACGAAAGTGACAGTAGATCATGCAACTTATAAATTCTCTACTGATAAGAGCCTAGATGTAACAACATTAGAGATATATCCAAATTAAATTTGCCTTACTGATCACCCCTTAGCCTGAAGGTTATAGGGGTGTTTGCTATTTTCCTAGCATACTCTTTCACTTCCAATTGAAAAGATTATACTTTAAAATAAAGAAGTAATGTGTTTTATGATTAATGATTTGAGGAGGATTTTAAATGGAACACAAAAAACGGACAAGTTTTCCGAAAGATTTTTTATGGGGTTCAGCTTCTGCTGCTTATCAAATTGAAGGTGCATGGGATACAGATGGTAAAGGACCTTCTGTTTGGGACAACTACGTACGAATTCCCGGCACGACTTATGAAGGAACAAATGGTGATGTAGCGGTTGACCATTACCATCGCTATAAAGAGGACGTGAAACTCATGGCGGACGCTGGACTAAGAGCATACCGCTTTTCGATTGCTTGGTCGCGTATTTTCCCACAAGGTAAAGGGGAATTAAACGAAGCTGGCTTGAAATTTTACGATGACTTAATTGATGAGTTATTAAAATACGATATTGAACCGCTTGTTACGATTTATCATTGGGATATTCCGCAAGCGCTATTTGATGAATACGGCGGTTGGGAATCACGCGAAGTCATTCGTGATTTTACTAATTATGCGATTACGCTATTTAAGCGCTACGGCGACCGTGTTAAATATTGGGTTTCTTTAAACGAGCAAAATATTTTTGTTGGAATGGGCTACGGACAGGCGCTTCACCCGCCAAAAGTTTCAGATTCAAAACGGATGTATGCTGTTAACCATATTGCAAACTTGGCGAATGCTAGTGTGATTCAAGCTTTCCATGAAATTATTCCTGATGGTAAAATCGGACCAAGTTTTGCCTACACGCCTCACTATCCGATTGATACGGATCCAAAAAACGTTCAAGCAGCCGATGATGCGGAAGAATTGAATAGTTATTTTTGGATGGACGTTTACGCATATGGTCGCTATCCAAGTGCAGTATGGAAATATTTAGTGGAACAAGACATTGCGCCTACAATTGAAGATGGCGATATGGAATTGCTTCGCGCTGGCAAACCTGATTTTATGGGCGTCAATTATTATCAGTCTGCAACAGTTGCTTACAACCCGCTTGACGGTGTTGGCATGAGCAATGAAATGAATACGACGGGTAAAAAAGGGACTTCGAAGGAAACAGGGGTACCAGGCGTTTATAAAAAACTGGTTAATCCATTTGTGAAAACGACAAATTGGGACTGGACTATTGACCCGAAAGGTTTACAAATTGCCTTGCGCCGCATTAACAGCCGCTATCAACTTCCTATTTTAATCACAGAAAATGGTTTAGGTGAATTTGATAAGCTGGAGGACGGGCAAATTCACGATGAATATCGCATCGAGTATTTGGCGAGTCATGTGACGGCGATTCGTGATGCGATTAGCGACGGCGTGGATATGCTTGGCTACTGCACGTGGAGCTTTACGGACTTGCTTAGCTGGTTGAACGGCTATCAAAAGCGCTATGGTTTCGTTTATGTGGACCGCGATGTGTCTGACGATGCACCGATGACGCGTATCCCGAAAGATAGCTTCTACTGGTATAAAAAAGTGATTGAAACAAATGGTGAAGAATTATAATAAAAGTTGATGACGACAATCAAAAAAAGTAGGATGGCACTTCGGCCATCCTACTTTTTTGATAAGGGCATTTCAATTTATTGTGCGTTCACAAATTCTGCTGATTTAATTCCGGCTTGGCGACCGAAAATAATAATTTCCGCCACCGAGTTTCCGCCGATTCGATTTTCTCCGTGTAAGCCGCCAGCTACTTCTCCAGCCGCGAATAACCCGGTAATTGGTTGCCCCTCTTTATTTAGCACTTCCGTATTCGTATTAATTTTCACACCGCCCATTGTGTAGTGGACGCCTGGACCGATTTTAATCGCATAATATGGCGCTTTGGATAAATCATTATCCATACCTGTCGTACGACCAAATTCAGCATCTTTTTTACTAGCTACACTTTGGTTCCATGTATTTAATGTTGCTTCCAAGTCAGTAGCTGGAACATCAATTTCTTTAGCTAAAGCCTCAATCGTATCCGCCTTTTTCACAAAGCCCATTTCTTCATATTGCTTAATTGCCTTCACACGTTCTGTTACGCCTGCATCAAAAACTAAATAAGCCGTTCTTTCTGGCAATTTATTAATAGCAGCAGTCACTTTATCTCGTGTGTCTAGTTCATTTGTGAAACGCTTGCCGTCGCTATTAACTAAGATGGCACCTTCACCACGAACTGCTTCCCCAATTAAATACGATTTTTCTTGTTGAACCGTTGGGTGAACTTGAATTTGATCCATATCAACCATTGTACCGCCAAGTTTCTCAATCATCTTGATACCATCGCCAGTACTACCTTCTTGGTTCGTTGTAACATAACCTTTTAAATCTGGACGAACTTTTTCAATCAATTCAGCATTAGCACCGTATCCACCGGTAGTAACAACAACTGCGTCTGCTGTGATATTTTTCTTCGTCTTATCATTGAACACGACTTTCACGCCGTTTACTTTGCCATCTTTTTCAGTAATTTCCGTTACATTTGCATTGACAAACGTTGGAATTTCTTCTTTTTTCACATTTTCTAACAGGCCATCTACTAAATATTGTCCTACTGCGGAACCGTCTTCTGGACGATGCGTCCGTTTTTCATTCATTCCGCCTGTAATGGTAATATTATTTAGCGTAATTCCTTTTGAATCGAGCCAATCAATTGCGTCGGCGGAGTTATCTACAAAGAAGCGTAGCATTTCTTTATCATTCGTTCCGTGTCCGCCTGCTAAAGTTTCCTCATAAAAGAGGTCGTTACTGTCTTCAATCCCTTGTTCTTTTTGAAATTTAGTTTCTGAAGCATTCATACCAGACGATGCTTTGGACGTATTTCCTCCGGCAACTGGCATTTTTTCGAAAATAACTGGGTTTAAGCCTTTTTCTTTTGCTTCAAGTGCTGCGGACATTCCTGCACCACCTGCACCGATGATAATGATGTCGTAATGGTCTTCCAGTTTATCTAGTGATGTATAGCTCGCTTGAGATGCTCCTGAATTTGCTTCCGTAGCTTCCTCTTTTTCACTAGCCTTACTTTTCTCGTTTGACTTATCACTGGACCCGCACCCTGCTAGGACGAGTGTGATAGAAAGGATAAAAATAAGTGTAGCTAATAATTTCTTTTTCATTGTTAAACCTCCGTTTTTTCCCTTTTTCACGTTTATACCCTTACCTTGTGAACACATGAACAAGCATAACATAAAATAAACTCCTTGTGTGCGAATTCACAAAAAAAGTGCTCAAAAAAACAAAAATGAAACTATCTTTAGTATGAATATACTTATTCCAAGTTTAAACACATCGAAAATAAAAGCCGCTATCCTTGTTTTAGGATAGCGGCTTTTATTTCGTAAATACATTTGGCTCGAAATTAAGCTTCTTATACAAAACAATTTTAGAATTCGCTTTAATTTCATCTGCTCTTTGCACAGTTTACGATATTTCTCCCCATCTGGGATTTCATGAAAATTAACTTTTCTTATTAAATTATACGCGCGCCTTGTCTAAATGCGCGGTGTCATTAAGTTGTACGATATTAAATTGGCCATTCTCATATTCGACTTTACTAATACTTGTATTTAAAATTCGTTCGCCTTCTGCGCGGTGGTCTGACATTTTTCCGCCTCCTAAAAGATACATCAGGAGCGTTAACGTCATGCCGTGAGAAACGACGAGAATATGACCGCTTTTTTGTTCAGAAATAAGCTTTTGCATGCCTTTTTGAACGCGTTCTTCTAGCTCATAATAAGTTTCGCCGCCATTTTCGCTTGCGTCAAATGTCGCTGGGCTATGTAGCATCGCTTCACGCGCTTCTTTAAACTGAACATCTAGTTCGCTGACACGCACGCCTTCCCATGAGCCAAAGCTCATCTCACGAAACTCTTCGGTAAGGTGAATCGGGACTTTTTTTCCACTTAAAATGTATTTGGCTGTATCTTGTGTACGTTTACTTGGACTCACATAAGCTGCTTTAAAAGGAATATCTTGAAGTGCCTCGCCGACTAAAATCGCACCATTTTTCCCTTCAGATACAAGCGGGGAGTCTCCCCAGCCTTGCATTTGTCCAGTTAAATTCCATTCTGTTTTGCCGTGTCTTACAAAATAAATTGTCAATTTGCCTTGTTCCAATTCATTTCCTCCTATAATTCAAACACTAATAGATATTATTGTACCACTCCATCTATTTTTTTAAAAGAGGACGAATTTCGCTCATTTTCGGCTTTAAAGCTTGGCTAGACTTGTTGAAAGCGATTTAGTCGCCTTGTAAATTTCGCGATAAATCAGATAGATTTTTTCATATTTTGCTACATTTTGCGCATTTGGCGTATATAATTGACCTTGATACGTGACAAAAGTTTCCGCGCATGCATTTAAATCCGGATAAATCCCGAGCCCTGTAGCGGCAATCATAGCGGCCCCAAGGCCCGGACCTTGCTCACTCGTTAGCGTTCGCACATTTCGGTTGTAAATGTCCGCTTGCATTTGAAGCCATAGCGGGTTTTTGGCACCTCCGCCAACTGCAACGATTTCCGCCGCATCACGTCCTGCCAGTTTTAACAGCTCAAAAGCATCACGCAGTGAAAAAGTAATGCCCTCAATAACCGCGCGCATGAAGTGACTGCGCGTATGCTGGCCGTCAATGCCAATAAAAGCACCGCGAATCTCGCTATCCGTGTACGGGGTGCGCTCACCGCTTATATACGGCGTAAACAGCAAGCCTTCCGCACCAACTGGGATTTTCTTAGCCCCTTCAAAAAATGCGTCAAAATCTTCGTCTGGCGCGAATTCCCGCTTAAACCAGTTCAAACTATTGCCCGCAGAAAGCGTCACGCCCATTGAATAAAAAGACCCTTCTTCTACATGGTTAAAAAAATGTAACGGTGACGCGTCGGCCTCCAAAATGTCCGATTCGAAACTTAGGAAGACGCCACTCGTTCCAATGCTCGACAGTGCGAGACCTGGTTTTGTGATGCCGGCACCAATTGCAGCTACTGCGTTGTCCGCTCCGCCCATGAACACTTTCGCGCTCGTTTGAATCCCGAGTTGCCGCGCGAGTTCCGGTGTGACCGTTCCGATGCAAGTCGTTGATGAAACGAGTTTTGGTAGCGTTTGCCTTGGGATTTGAAACGCGGTTAAGATTTCCTCTGAATAGGTTTTCTTTTGGACGTCAAGGAGCAGTGTGCCGGCTGCGTCGGAGTAATCGGTGCAAAGTTCGCCCGTTAAAATGTAGGCCAAATAGTCTTTTGGCAAACAAAAATGCGCCGCCTGATCCCATGTTTTCGGTTCATTTTGAGCAAGCCAGACCAATTTAGGGAGCGTGAAGCCTTCCAGCACATCATTTCGCGTAATCGATTTAATGTCAGGCATCTTCTCCCGAATATACTTACACGCCTCCGTTGTACGGACGTCATTCCACAAAATGGCCGGGCGCACCACTTCCATCTCGCTGTCCATCACAACAAGACTGTGCATTTGCCCCGAAAAACTAATGCCTAGAAGCTCCGCCTTTAAATCAGGCACCGCCTCGTGAAGCGCTTGAAATACCACCTTTAAGGCACGCACCCATTCAGCCGGATTTTGCTCGCTGTAGCCCCTTCGCTCACTAATTAGCGGGTAATCGCTTGCGGCGTCTGCAATGAGCTCGCCCGCTTCACTCATCAAAACCGCTTTTAACGCGCTCGTTCCTAAATCTAAACCTAACACATAACCCATTTTTTTCTCCTTTAAATTAAATAATCGTTCAAGCGTGACTTCACATATTCAATGTGGCTTGACGCGTTTTTGACTTCCTCATTTGCTAGCGCATATTCAGTTAGCGTTTCTAGGTCTTCCTCGCCTTTCAAAATGCGTGCGCCAATTCCTTCGCGGAAGCTTGCGTATCGTTCTTCCTTAATTTTTTCAAAAAAGCGCTCTTCTGTAAGTTTTGCTGCTGCTTTTAATCCCCGTGCGTACGTGTCCATGCCAGCGATGTGTGCGAGCAGAAGGTCTTCCATCGCAAATGAACTGCGGCGAACTTTGGCATCAAAATTAATGCCGCCTGGCGCGATTCCGCCGTTTTGCAAGATTTCATACATCGTGAGCGTTGTGTCATACACATTTGTCGGGAACTCGTCGGTATCCCAGCCGAGCAGCAGATCGCCTTGGTTCGCATCAATCGATCCGAGCGCGTTGTAGGTGCGCGCCACATTTAATTCGTGTTCAAACGTGTGGCCAGCAAGCGTTGCATGGTTCGCCTCTAAATTCAATTTAAAATCATTTTCGAGACCGTATTTTTGTAAGAAAGCCATTGTTGTGGCCGCATCGAAATCGTATTGGTGTTTCGTTGGTTCTTTTGGTTTTGGCTCGATTAAAAATTGTACGTCGTGACCGATTTCTTTCGCATAACGAATCGCCATTTTATACATCCGCGCCATGTTCGCCTGTTCAAATCCCATATCCGTATTTAAAAGCGATTCATAGCCTTCACGGCCGCCCCAAAAGACGTAATTTTTGCCGCCTAGTTTTTTACTAATATCGAGGCCTTTTTTAATTTGGGCGGCTGAGACGGCGTATACGTCCGCATTATTCGTCGAAGCAGCTCCGTTTAAAAAGCGCGGGTGCGTAAATAAATTTGCCGTATTCCATAGCAATTTGATGCCCGTCTGCGCCATTTTCTGCTGAATTAAATCCGTGATTTCATCTAAATTGCGCATGAATTCTTGAAGGGAGTTGCCTTCTGGCGCAATGTCCACATCATGGAAACAAAAATACTCCACGCCTAGCTTCTCCAAAATCTCAAAAAACATGTCTACCCGATTTCTCGCGAGCTCCATTTCCGTTGCCCCGTGTACATCGCGAACATTCGTTGCCGCACCAAACGGGTCAGATCCGTCTTGCGTCATGGTGTGCCAGTAAGCGACTGCAAAGCGCAAATGCTCCTTCATCGTTTTTCCTAAAACAACCTCTTCTGGATTGTAATGTCTAAATGCAAATGGATTTTCGGAAGTTACACCTTCATAATTAATTTTTTCGATTTGTTTAAAATAAGTCATCATTTTCTCCTTTATTTTTCGTTTTCTCTAAACGCGCGATTTCGTTCTTCTAACTCTACTAAATATTGTTTTTCCTGTTTGTCAGCTCGGTAGAAAAATAGTGCGATAGCTGCAATGGCAAAGCCAACAATTGGAATCCAAACGAAATTAAATTCGATGGCACGAAGGGATGCGTCGGTTTGAACTTGGTTCGCCTGATAACCGCCCATCGCCAAAATTCCAGCCGTCAAGGCACCGCCGATACCCATACCAAATTTTGCCCCAAAGCTAGAAGCCGATGTCAATAGCCCTTGGGCGCGTACACCGTTCTTCCATTCGCCGTAATCAACTGTGTCGGCAAGCATAACGGATAACAATCCGGAAATAAAACCAGTTCCAAAAGCATTAATGATAACCCCAACAATAATAATCGCGATACTCAAATTGTGTGCCCCGACACCCATGATGACTTGGCCAACAATTGCAAGCGCTAGCCCCATCACCATCGTGTTTCGCTTACCAATTCGTCCAGCGACAGCAGGTGTAAATAATAATGTCAGAAGCGATCCAAATGCGAGCGCCATAATGATGGGCACTAAATCTTCACGACCGAGATTGTATTTAAAGAAATACACCGTCGTTTGATTTTTCATCGTCATCGCCATCCAGTAAATGAAGTTCATTAGAATCATAATCATCCACGGCCAGTTACGCTTCATTGCTTTGACGCTATCCTTGACGCGCACCACTTTTTGAACGTTAGTGACGCGCTCTTTTGTGTTGACGAAAGTATTTAAAAGTAAAACAACAGCGACGATTGAAAAGAGCAAAATCGTTAGGAAAAAGCCTTTTTGCTGGTCGCCAGAACCGAGTAGCGCCACAATTGGCAAGGTGAAAACGGTTACGATAATTTGCCCGAGCGTGCCACCAAATTGGCGAATAGTTCCGAGCACTGTCCGCTCTTTCGGGTTGTTCGTCAAACTTGGCAAAATCGATGTAATTGGCAAATTCACACATGAATAAAAAATGCCGACTAAAATGTACGTCACATATGCCCAAACAATTTTTCCGCCGTCCGATAAGTCTGGCGTTGTAAATGTGAGCACACACATCAAGCCAAACGGAATGGAGAACCATAAAAAAAACGGCCTGCTTTTCCCCCATTTTGTATGTGTTCGGTCAATAAAAATCCCAATGATTGGTCCGTCAAACGCGTCAATGACACGTGCGACTAAAAACAGCGTTCCCACTGCCGCCGCACTAATGCCATAAACATCCGTATAGAAAAACATTAAATACGTTCCGATAACTTGAAATGCTAAATTACATGCTGTGTCGCTTAAGCCATAACTAATTCTTTCTTTCCATGGAACCATTGCTTTCAGAGGTGCTGCCTCTTTTATACGTTCAGTTGCTTCCATTTCGTTACCCTCACTTTTTTAATTTTTTTACTTCAGACGAAGATTTTTTGCTCCCTCAAAATGCAGTACATCACCCGAACCGGGCTTATGCCAAACAACAGAATAATGTGCGATGTTTTCTACATCAACAGAAACAACATCTGCTTGTTTATTCACCGTGACACGCGCCACTTCTTCACCCGCTTTAGAAAAAATCGGCTCTGTGACAGAAACGTCCGCCCCGTCAAAACCGTATACGTGGATTTCTGGGTTCGCCACGTAATCGTACTCGGCGCGCTCACCTTCTCTGCCCATCACAATCACACTGTTTTCTCTCGCAAGCAGTGGAAACGACATATAATCGTGCGTTTCGCTGTACCACTTTTCGCCTTCATATGTTTTTTCGGTTAAAATGTTCGTCCATTTCCCTTGCGGCAAGTAAAATTCACCTCTACCCGCAGAATTGAAAATCGGGGCCACTAAGAGCGCGTCACCGAGCATATATTGCCGATCCAACGTTTGCGCCGTCAAATCCTTCGGAAAACTCATCACCATCGGGCGCATCATTGGAATGCCCGTTTGATGTGCCAACACCGCATGACGGAACAAGTACGGCATTAAACGCAGTTTTAGCTTCGTAAATTTGCGCGTTACTTCCGTCGCCTCATCATCAAACACCCACGGAACGCGGTATTCGACATTGCCGTGATAGCGACTATGAGAAGATAAAAGTCCAAATTGCGTCCAGCGTTTGTAAATATCTGGCGTCGCGCCTTCTTCAAAGCCGCCGATATCATGACTCCAGAAGCTAAAACCAGATAGCATGAAGGACAAGCCGCCTCGAAGCGATTCCGCCATGGATTCATACGTCGATAAGCAGTCACCGCCCCAATGAACGGGAAATTTCTGACTACCCGCTGTAGCTGACCTTGCAAACACAACAGCCTCGCCTGGTTTCTTGCGTTCTAAGAGCTCATACACCGCCTCGTTATATTGATACGCATAATAATTGTGCATTTTTTCAGGATCAGATCCATCAAAGTATGTAACGTCAGTTGGAATTCGCTCACCAAAATCCGTTTTAAACGCGTCCACACCCATATCCATGAGCGCTTCTAGTTTCGACAAGTACCACGCTTTCGCTTCCGGGTTCGTAAAATCGACCACCGCCTGGCCGCCCTGCCATAAATCCCACTGCCAAACAGAACCATCTTTACGTTTAATGAAATAGTCGTTCGCTTTCCCTTCCGCAAATAAAGCCGATTTTTGCGCAATATAAGGATTTATCCAGACGCAAATTTTCAACCCTTTTTCCTTCAAACGTTTTAACATCGCTTCTGGATTCGGAAACACTCGCTTATCCCATTCGAAATTGCACCATTCAAAGTCTTTCATCCAGAAGCAATCAAAGTGAAACACTTCAAGTGGAATATCGCGTTCTTTCATGCCATCTATGAAGCGATTGACCGTTTCCTCGTCGTAATCCGTGCAAAACGATGTGCTGAGCCACAAACCGAACGACCATGCTGGCGGCAGTGCTGGTTTGCCCATCAAATCTGTATATTTCTGGACTATATCGGCCATTGTCGGCCCGTAAATCACATAATACTCAAGCGTCTCGCCTGCCACACTAAACTGATTTTTCGACACGTGCTCTGTCCCAATTTCAAACGATACGTGTTCCGGGTGATTCACAAAAACGCCATACCCTTTATTACTTATGAAAAAAGGGACGTTTTTATAGGACTGGTCGCTGCTTGTTCCGCCGTCTTTATTCCAAATATCAACCGTCTGCCCATTTTTGACAAAGTTCGTAAACCGCTCGCCTAAACCGTAGATGTTTTCGCCGACTGCTAGGTTCAACCTTTCGCGCATAAAATTGCCGTCCGCCGTTTCAATGTAACCTTGTCCGTTTATATCAGATGTTGTAAGGAGCGTATCATTTCCGAAAAACGCAATTTTATAGCTCGTTTTATCGAGCTCGGCTTTTAAGGCGCCAGATTGAACGACAATTTTTTCTTGCGTATCCGTTGTTTCTAGCTCTCGTTTGCTTTTCTTGACTGGAAATTCCGGACCTTTTTTTAGTCCCCCATCATGATGTTTTAAAGTGATTTTGAGAATATCTTCTTTTGGTGTTTCTAAACCGACCGTCATCATTCCTAAATTCAATGTGTCGCCACGAGTTTCAATTTTCTTAAACGGCGCATAAACCTCAACTGAATCCGCTTTCATTTTGTAATCAAAAATTTCTTTTGGCGTGTGAATTGTGTAACCTTCTTTGACGAGCCAAATCCCATCTGTAAATTTCATGACTTTTCCTCCCATTCATCAAACGTTTGCAAAAGTTTAAGTTTGTTAGCATGATAAACTAACTAACAATAATATAAAGGAATACGGTTTCTTTTGTCAAGCCTTTTTGCTAAAATAAAAAGAGAAAGCGGGGGAAACGAATGTTTACTAGTCGTGCAGGAATTAGAGAATCAAACGAACGAATCGTCTTAAATAAAATTGCGCAAAAAGGGCCGCTTTCGCGTGCCGAACTTGCGGAGACTATCGGTTTAAATAAAGCAACCATTTCTGATATCGTAAAAAAATTGATGACACAAAAACTTATTAATGAAGTTGGCATTGGCGAAAGTACAAATCAAGGCGGCCGAAAGCCCATCATGCTTGAGCTTAATGCCAAAGCGGGTTTTTCCGTCAGCGTTGACATCGGCTACAACTACATTGACGTGATGGTGCAGCGTTTAGACGGCACTGCCTATAAGCGGGAGTTGTTTCCTTTTAAGACCATCAAGCGGGACACGATTATTCAGGAACTTTCTGAAAAACTTGATGTATTTCTTTCCAGCTTGCCAAAAGCGCCATTTGGGGTTGTAGGAATTTTAATCGCGATTCACGGAATTGTACTAGACAACCAAATTCAATTTACACCAGCATATGATTTGGCTTTTCTGGATTTCAAAAATACACTCGGCGAACAATTTGCCTGCCCGGTGTATGTGGAAAATGAAGCGAATCTATTAGCAGTTTCTGACCATACAAAAGAAAAAAATTACACGAACCTTGTGAGCATCAGCATTCATTCTGGCGTGGGAAGCGGCGTTATTTTGGACAATCAACTTTATACCGGCATAAACGGCTACGCTGGCGAAATCGGCCATATGACTATTGTGACTGAAAACGGCCGCTCATGCCCGTGCGGCGCAAATGGCTGCTTGGAGTGCTACGCTTCCGAAAAAAACACTTTGGACACATATAAAGAACTATCTGGACACGAAAACGCACTCGTCGTAGATTTATGCCGCGCTTTTTTGGAAAAAGATGCAACGGCCGTGCGCGTCGTACAAAATATGATTCACTACTTAGCAATTGGCATCCAAAACGTGACGGCGCTCTACAACCCAGAAGTTGTTTTTATAAACAGTGAAATTTCGCGACTTATACCCGATTTCACCAACCAAATCGAAGCCAAACTCACTTCATTCACATCAAAAAACATCAAAATAAAAGCCTCCCACCTAGGCGAGGAAGCCATCTTATACGGTGCTGGCTATTTAGTTATAAAGCGCTTCTTAGATTCATAAAAAAAGCAGTTTCCTGAATAATAGGAAACTGCTTTTTATTACACCTCATCTGCTGTAAATACCAGACCCGCTGAAGCTTTCGCCTTCGTCACAACGTCCATCACAATTTGGCTGTGCACAAGCTTGCGGAGCATTTCGTCCGCATCTTTTTCATCAATGATACGCTGGAACGCTGCGAATTCGTCGTACATGCGATGTTCGCTATCCTTCACATCAATATGCTCATCTTCGCCGCTGTTTGGCAAAAATTCAAAAGAATCGCAAACACTTACCGAGCCGTTCACATGAATCGTTCCCGCGTCGCCTTGAACATTCGCTGAAATTGGTGCCTTACTATCTTTTGAGCCAATGCAAACCGCCTTAAAATTACCGTAATCCATCACTAGAACGCCAGACGTATCAATCCCTTTCGCCATGTTTGCGTAATAATGGACATCTTTTGGTGCACCGAACAAGCCAACAACAAAATGGACATTGTAAATGTTCAAGTCCATCAAGGCTCCGCCAGACATTTCTCGATTAAACGCTGGTAAAATGTTTCCTTCTTTGAAAGCATCATAACGCGAGGAGTACTGTGAATAGTTCGCTTCCACAATTTTCATTTCGCCAAGGCTACTCACCCGTTTTTTTATTTCCAAAAAATTCTTCATGTATTGATTGGTAATCGCTTCGATTAAGAAGAGACCTTTTTCTTTGGCTAAATCAACAAGAATTTGTAGCTCTTTGGCGTTCGATGTGAAGGGCTTTTCACAAATGACGTGTTTGCCATGGGTGAGCGCCATTTTCGCATACGAAAAATGCAAATGATTGGGCAGCGCCACATAAACCGTATCGATTGAATCATCCGTTAGAAATGCTTCAAAATCCGTATGCACCTTGTCAATGCCATACTCTTTTTGCAAACCTTCAAGCTTCGCACGACTTTTCTCCCGCCCGAAAATCGCCGCAAGCGTAATCTTAGGAAGTTCTGCAAAAACAGGTAGCAAGTCATGAACAATCATTCCTGATCCAACAATGCCTAATTTCATGTTATTTACACTCCTCTATTCCTTTTTCTAAAATTTGCATTTGTAGTAACGTTTCCTCGTCCTTCACTTGTTTCGGCTTCCCGTTCACAATGGCTTCATAAAGCCCATCATACACGCGACCATAATCGCCCACTTCCGAAATTACTTTTTCCTCGTGGTAATCGCCGCTTTCGTCTATATAAGTCAGCGTTCCGTAATGTTCGGGTAAATCAATGCCAAAATCTGGATTTTCAGGCATGTAGAACAGTTTTAAATGCTCTTCTTGACGGTCTTTCGTTTCCTTCACAAAAGAACCTTTTTTACCGTAAACAACAAAGCTAGGGCGCCCTTTCAAACGGAAATAGCTCGATTTGACGGAGACTTTTAAGATGTTGTAGTAAAAATCCAAATCGAAATAGTCGTTCATCCGGTTTTCGCCGAGCAATTGCCGGACGTCATAATGGATTTTGTCCGGTTTTCCAAAATAAGATAGCACTTGGTCGATGGTGTGGCAACCGTGGCCGTATAGGTAGCTGTTATAAAACTCAAACTTGTGCGTCGACTCGGGCACTTCTGGTCTAAAATAGTCATAATGCATTTCCACTTCCAACAAGTCGCCCAGTTTCCCACTTTCAATGACGCGCTGCACCGTTAAAAAGTCGGAATCAAAACGGCGATTTTGGTAACACTGCGCAATTAGACCTTTCGCCTTCGCTAGTTGAAAAATTTCTTCGGCCTCTTCGGACGTCATCATAAACGGCTTTTCGACTAAAACATGTTTCTGAGCTTCCAAAACTTGCTTCGCAAATTCAAAGTGGGACTCCTGAGTTGTGGCTACCACAATCATTTGAATTTCCGAATCAGACAGTAATTCTTCCAAATTCGTTGTATAATGAATATGATCAAATTTTTTCCAAGCATCATGACTTGGATTTCTCCGGTAAATGGTTTTAACGCGAATGTTATTTCGTTCTAATACGAATGGTAGATGGTATCGGTTGGTGCTTTTTCCGTTCCCGATATATCCAATTGTAAGCATACTAAATCCTCCTCGTTTCACTTTGATACTTTTATCTTATAAGTATTTGGCGAAAAAGGCTACCAATTATGTTTGCGCCAGTTCATTTAGGAAAAATGGTTCTAAATGTATTGCGGAAAACTTATTTTTTGCACAAAAAGTTCATGAAAGGAGCTTTTTTATGATTTTAACGAATATGAAAAACATGGCGAATTTTACGGCGACTGAAAAAACAATTGCAACATTTATTCTTAAAAACACCGATAAAATGGAACTTCTGACGATTCAAGAGCTGGCGAAAAGGACGTTTTCATCGCATGCCACCATCATCCGTTTTACTCGAAAATTAGGTCTTTCGGGGTTTAAAGAATTTAAAATTGCGCTTGTGAAGGAAATTCAAGGTCGCGAGTTTTCGCCTGCTGATGTTGACCCGAACACGCCGTTTAAGGAGGGGGACTCGCTTTCCACGATTAGTCGCGAGATTATGGAGCTCACGCAGCAGACTGTTTCGGAAAGTTTTCACTTGCTTGATGAGGCGAAACTTGCCAAGGCAGCGCGGCGGCTACACGGGGCAGAGCGAATTTTTTTATTTGCGGTGGGCGATTCGCAAATTCGGGCGGAGAGTTTTCAAAATAAGCTGTGGAAAATTAACCGCTATACGTTTTTGGCTACGAAGCGCGCGGAATGGGCGGTTCATACGGCAAATATGACGGAACGCGATTGCGCGGTTTTTGTAAGTTATGACGCGAAATCAAAACTTGATCTTGCGGCGGCGAAATTTTTAAAAGAACGCGCTGTGCCCATCATTTTGCTTACCTCACATACTACGAGCGAACTTAGTAGACTCGCGGATATTTGCATTTCGATTCCGAAATCGGAGGATAAAACGGCGCTCAAAATTTCTACTTTCGCTTCACAAATCGCCTTTGACTACGTCTTAAATGTATTCTTCGCAGCGCTTTATCAAATGGATTACGACGAAAACAAAACATATCTTGCAAAAAACCAAGCGTTCTTTCAGGAGAATGATGTTTAACTTAAAAAAGAAGCTGAATGAATCCAGCTTCTTTTATTTATCAGTATCAAGTGGTGTTAAGTGTGCTTCAATTTCTTCGCGACGGCTTTCGAATTTTGGTGGGAGTTCCACATAAGTTCCGTGTTCCACTTCGAAATTCGTGTTGAAGCCTGGGCCGTCTGTTGCCAGTTCAAAAAGGATGCCGTTTGATTCGCGGAAGTAAAGCGAGTGGAAATAAAAGCGGTCAATAAAGCCGGAGTTTGGATAACCGGAATCAGCAATTCGTTCCACCCAGGCGAGCATTTCGGCATCGTCTTTCACGCGAAAAGCTAGATGATGTACTCCGCCGGCACCTAAATTGTGTTGTTCTAAATCGGGTCTAGCCTCAAGATGAACCTCAGCTCCAGTGCCGCCAGCTCCCGTTTGATAGACAGTAAGCAATTTTTCATTTTCTTCATAAGCTCCTGCATGTTTAAAGCCAAGGAGTTTAGTTAGCACCGCGTCGGTTTTTTCTTTCTTTAAAACCGAAATGCGCACGGGACCAAGACCAGAAATGGCGTATTCGATTGGAACCGGCCCATCTTTCCACGGATGACCTGCTGGTGTGCCTGAATTCCCCTCATCAGAAACTAAATGGATTGTCAGGCCGTCTACGTCCTTCAGCCGAATAATCCGCCGCCCAAATTGCGCCTCGCCGGTGCTATGAAAAATTTGAAACTCGTCAAGTCGTTTATGCCAGTATTCAAGTGCGGCATCATTTGGGACGCGCAAACTCATCGCGGAAATTTGATTGCGGCCTAGTCGATTTTTAGCCATGTTAGGGACTTCAAAAAAAGTGACTGTTGTGCCGGGGTTGCCAATCTCGTCCGCATAGTATAAATGATACGTATAAGGATCGTCTTGGTTGACGGTTTTCTTTACAAGGCGCATTCCTAATACTTTTGTATAAAAATCAAAATTTCGTCTTGCGTTTTCAGTGAAAATGGAAATATGATGTAAGCCTAATAATTCCATGTTTTTTGCCCCCTAATTTAATTTTTTCAGTAAATCAAGTAGCTGTTTTTGTTCTTCGCGCGTTAATTTGCTGAACTGATTTTGTTGAAAAGCTTCTTGCTTTGGCACCAGTTCATTGTAGCAGGCGACACCTTTTTTCGTTAGCATGATGAATTTTTCACGCCCGACTTTTTCGCGTTGCACATAATTTTGCGTTTCGAGTTTTACGAGTAACTGTGTAATATTTCCTTTCGTCACAACGAGTTTTTTGCCAAGCTCTTGTTGTGTTATCTTGCCTTCTGGACCGATTTGAGCAATGCAGTCGAACATGGCCGTTGAAAGGCCTGCTTCTTTAAAATTTTGATTGGTGAGCTTCATATTGCGATTATAAAAACGACTTAAGCGAAACCAAAGGACAACGCCTAGTCGGTCGTCAGTTTTTACCATCTCAAATCGCCTCCTTTTATTTTTAGTTTAGTACTAAACTTAATAAAAAGCAAGTTTTACGACTTGCTTACGAATTTAAGGAGCGTTTTTGCGACTTTTTGCGTGTCGGCTTGTTTAATGCCTAAAATATGCGTGTGCCACATACCATCAATGGTGTAGCGAACAAAATTGGCGTTTTCTGGGCCGATTTCAGGAATGAGGCGTTCGTGATCGGCATCATAAACGGCGTTCCAGTCTTCATTATCGACGTCTAGAGTGATGACAGACGCTAGGAGTGCTGCGTGTAGACCGATTAAATCATCGTCTTCTAATTGACGCAGATTTCCTGCAATATAAGCTTCTGTAAAAGGATATTTAGACGCGTTTTTGCGCTTTTCGTATTCCTCTGTGAGTATTTTGTTGTAGGCATCAATTGTATGTGCGATGAGTGATTTTGTAAG
This sequence comes from Listeria sp. ILCC792, assembly GCF_900186135.1. NCBI lineage: Bacteria > Bacillati > Bacillota > Bacilli > Caryophanales > Listeriaceae > Listeria > Listeria sp. ILCC792. The sequence continues at coordinate 22,587 of NZ_FYBO01000016.1, read as the reverse complement.
TTCCTCTTTATTTTTGAAGTAATAAAAGATGGCGGCCTTTGTTATACCAGCGTTTTTAGCGACTTTGGCTAAACTGTAATTTTGAATACCTGCTTCTGAAATTACTTCGATGGCAGACTTAATAATTAAATCTCTGCTACTCAATTTTGCTCCTCCGTTCACTTCTTTCCTAAATTTTAACGAAGAATTGCTTTTTTAGCAATTGTAATCCCGTTTTAGGCTTGAAATTGCTAAACATGACGAATCAAATTTCATGCTTGACATGTAATGCATTACAGAAAGTATGATAAAAATGTAAACAAATTAATGATTGAAGGAGCGACAAATATGACGGAAATAAAAAATGGTTTTCCGAAAAACTTTTTGTGGGGCGGCGCAACGGCTGCAAACCAAGTTGAAGGGGCATACAATTTAGATGGCAAAGGCTTGTCTACTGCGGATATGGTCAAATTTGTACCGAAATCAGAACGTGGCAATGATTTTTCATTAGATGTGACAAAAAAGGAAATTGATGCCATTTTAGCAGGCGAAACGCATGCCCGCTTCCCAAAACGCGACGGAGTCGATTTTTACCATCATTATAAAGAAGATATTGCGTTATTTGCGGAAATGGGCTTTAAGACTTTCCGTTTATCGCTGAACTGGGCGCGAATTTTCCCAAATGGTGACGATGCGGTGCCAAATGAAAAAGGGCTTGCTTTTTATGATGCGGTATTTGATGAACTGAAAAAGTATGATATTGAGCCACTCGTGACTCTTTCGCATTATGAAACGCCGCTTAATTTGACGCTGAAATATAACGGCTGGGCTGACCGCCGTGTGATTGGTTTCTTTACGAACTATGCCGAAACCGTTTTCAAACGTTATAAAGATAAAGTTAAATATTGGCTAACTTTTAACGAAATCAACGTTATTTCACTTAGCCCTTACACTGGCGGTGGCGTTTTAGTGGAAGATGCCGAAAACCCTCTCGAACTTTCTTATCAGGCGGCGCATCATCAGTTTGTCGCAAGCGCACTTGCTACGAAACTTTGCCACGAAATCATTCCTGGTTCACAAGTGGGCTGCATGCTTGCGCGCATGGCGACGTATCCGGCAACTAATAATCCAGATGACGTTCTAAAAGCGCAGTACGAAAATCAAATGAACCTTTTCTTTACAGACGTGCACGCTCGCGGAACTTATCCGACTTTCATGAATCGTTTCTTTAAAGAGAACAATATTTTGATTAAAAAGGAAGTAGGAGACGACGAGATTTTGAAAGAACATACAGTTGACTTTATCTCGTTTAGTTACTACATGTCCCTTTCTGCGACCGTAAAACCCGAAGGAGACCGGACTGCTGGCAACTTTATGGGCGGTGTAAAGAACGAATATTTGGAGACTTCCGACTGGGGCTGGCAAATTGATCCTAAAGGTTTGCGCTGGACGCTTAACGACCTTTACTCGCGTTACAATTTACCGCTTTTCATCGTTGAAAATGGCCTTGGCGCCTATGATACTGTTGAAGCTGACGGCAGTATTCATGACGATTACCGCATTGATTATTTGCGCAAACATATCGTTCAAATGAAAGAAGCCATTAAAGACGGCGTTGATTTAATCGGTTACACAAGTTGGGGCCCAATTGATTTAATTAGCGCTTCGACAAGCGAAATGTCAAAACGTTATGGATTCATTTATGTTGATCAAGATGATGAAGGTAACGGCACATTAAAACGCTCGAAAAAAGACTCCTTCAATTGGTATAAAAAAGTCATCGCAACAAACGGCGAGGATTTAGATTAAAACGCAAAATGAGGTTGGAATTAATCCAACCTCATTTTTTTATTTCGATATTCTCTTGCGGCGAAACAAAGCGAACCCACCTAGTACTAGAAGGCCACCTAACGCCACATAAAGCAGTCCATTTGTATCCCCCGTTTTAGGCAGAAGATGTGTGCTTTTTGTTGGTTTTTCGGTGTTCGTTTTTGGTGTGATGATGGTATTTTGTTGCTCATTTGTCTCTTTTGGTACAACCATTTCGCCAGCTTTTGATGTTTCTGGTTTCTCTGGCTCTGTTGGTGTAATGGGCGTTGCTGGTGTCACAGGCTGTTCTGGATTTGTTGGGTCAACTGGTGCGGGTGCAACTTCTCGTACGGTAACTTGAACTTTAACAGGCGTTGCTTTTAGACCTGCTTCATTTTCAGCATTCAATGTCACTTCGTAAACTCCCGGTGTTGTTAAATCAACAACTTGTGCAAAATTACTCGTCACTGGTGAACCATCATCGGTTGTCGCATGAACATCTTGCAAAAATTGCGCTTCTGTCACTTGTTGATTTTGGTCATATTCATAAGCTTCATCTGCTGTCAAAGTAATAAAATGTTCAATGTCAAAATATTGGTCATACGTGCCAGACGAAGCATTATAGCCTTGTAAAAATGTTGGTGTTGCATAACTTCCGGCCGCATTATCATAAAATGCATTATATTCGATTTCTGAAAGGTTATCGAAGTCTTCTTTTGTCATCGCGTTAACCGTAATGCCTTCATCATTTATAGAAAGGCGGCTATTATCCACTCTTGTATCATTAAATGCTAAAAATGTTTGATTTGATGCAGTCGATTTTGTAAACGGTGGTTGATAGCCATTAAAATGCGTAAAGCGATTTACCATCATCGAAAATGGAATAAACACTGTTTGATTGGCTTCATCATAGCTGAGTACTGAGCTTTTAATTTTATTATGAGCATCAAGACGCCCTGTATTTTGCCCCGTTGCCGCGAGCGATTCTAATGCTGGAAACTCAGAAATACATTGTAAATCTTGAATGCCATCGAATTGCACAAATAATACTTTCAATTTCGGCATACTTTTAAGAGCCGAAATATCTGTGATGTTATAGTTATTCTGCACATATAAATTCGCGACGTTTGGCATTTTATTTATTTTCGAAAAAACTGCGTTTGTATTTGACGTATTACTCAAACTAACAGATTCGAGGTTCGTCACATTATTTAAGTCCGGTAATTTATCGTCCGTAAGAAAAGCACCCGAAATCGTCAAATTTGTCAAGCTAGGAATCGCCGTCACTGTTGAAAGATCCGCAATGTTGGACGTATTCGACAAAGACAGCGCCGTCAAATTGTTCGCATGTTCAAGCCCTGATAAATTTGTGTAGGTATCCCCTGAAAGTGAAACACTACGGAGTGTATTCAATTGCGCTTGTGTAATATCCGCATCTTGCGCCTGCCTTAATTGAGTATTTAAATATTTTTTTAACTGTAAATCTGGAATTTGGACTATCTCTGTCCCTTGTTCTGTAACAATTGGTTCTTCTGCTAAAACTGTAACTGGTACAAAAGGTATTGCCATTATTGTTGTCACTAACATAAAAGTTAATGCTTTTTGCTTCACTGCCATTCATTAAACCTCCTGATGGTTAGTACCATAAGAATACCTTTCTTCTTAGTCGTATTCAATGAAAATTTTGTGAAATTCAGGATTTATTTGATTATTTTTTAACAAAATATTCTTGACATGGTCTAAATCGCCTATTTAAGCCATTTTTAAATGTATACTTATCTTTCCTCAGACACATTTTAGACACAAAATATCATATACGTGTCAAAAAAAGACAATTATAGCTTCTTTCATACAAATAAAAACGGAAATCATTTCATAAAATGATTTCCGTTTTATTTTTTAGAAAGTAGTTGGTTCCTCTGTTATTTCTTTTTCAGCACCAACAACTTCTGGTTTTAATTTGCGATAGTGGTGAATACCTGTTCCTGCTGGTACAAGTTTACCAAGAATAACATTCTCTTTAAGACCAAGAAGTTCATCACGTTTTCCTTTAATCGCAGCATCAGTAAGAACACGTGTTGTTTCTTGGAATGATGCAGCAGATAAGAAGGAATCCGTTTCAAGAGAAGCTTTCGTAATTCCGAGTAATACTGGACGACCAGTAGCCGGTTGTTTACCACTCAAAATAGCTTCACGGTTTGCTTCTGTAAACGTATGAATATCCATTAATGTACCTGGTAAGATATCCGTATCCCCAGTGTCCATTACGCGGATTTTACGCAACATTTGACGAACCATTACTTCAACGTGTTTATCGCCAATTTCTACCCCTTGCATCCGGTAAACTTTTTGTACTTCAGCAAGCAAGTATTCTTGAACGGATAAAACGTCACGTACACGGATTAGCGCTTTCGGATCAATAGAACCTTCCGTAAGTGCTTCCCCGCGGTCTACCATTGAACCTTCTTGAACACGAAGACGTGCTGTATAAGGAACTGTGTAGCTACGACGGTCGTCCGCACCTTGAATTGTAATTTCTTGTCCACGGTCACGGCCCTCTTCGATAGAAACAACTTCCCCAGCCACTTCTGTGATGGTTGCTTGTCCTTTCGGATTACGTGCTTCAAAAATTTCTTGAATACGTGGAAGACCTTGCGTGATATCGTCGCCGGCTACCCCACCAGTATGGAACGTACGCATTGTAAGCTGTGTACCAGGTTCCCCGATAGATTGTGCCGCGATAATACCGACTGCTTCACCAACTTCAACTTCTGTACCAGTAGCCAAGTTTTTACCATAACATTTTTTACATACACCATGTTTTGTATTACATGTAAACGCCGAGCGAATCGATACTTCTTCAATACCCGCTTCAACAATTGCTACTGCAATCGGTTCAGTAATCAAATCATTTTCTTTAACTAAAACTTCGCCAGTTTCAGGGTGACGCACGGTTTTACGAGCATAGCGCCCTTCTAGACGTTCTTCTAGCGGTTCAATAATCTCCGTACCTTCGCGAATCGCTTTAATTGTTAAGCCGCGGTCCGTGCCACAGTCGTCTTCACGAATGATAACATCTTGCGCCACATCAACAAGGCGTCGAGTAAGATAACCAGAATCGGCCGTTTTAAGGGCTGTATCGGTAAGACCTTTACGCGCTCCGTGGGTCGAGATAAAGTATTCAAGGACTGTTAACCCTTCACGGAAGTTTGAAGTGATTGGAAGTTCTACGATACGTCCAGATGGATCAGCCATCAGACCACGCATACCAGCAAGTTGCGTGAAGTTCGAGATGTTACCACGAGCTCCGGAATCTTGCATCATAAAGATTGGATTTAAACGTTCCAAGCTTAAAATTAGTTTTCCTTGAATTTCGTCTTTGGCAGCATTCCAAACGCCGATAACGCGCTCATAACGCTCGTCATCTGTAATTAAACCGCGACGGAATTGTTTCGTGATTTTTTCAACCATATCATGTGCTGTTTCTAGAATTTCATGTTTTTCCGTAAGCGTTAAGATATCTGCAATACCAACTGTGATACCCGCTTTTGTGGAAATTTTGAAACCTAAGTCTTTCATGCGGTCAAGCATTTTAGATGTTTCTGTAATATGGAATCGTTTGAACACTTCTGCAATGATATTTCCAAGAATTTTCTTCTTGAATGGGTCAACAATTGGTTGCTTAGCGATATGCGCTTTAACGTCCGTTGTTGGCTCAACAAAATATTTTGTAGGCGTTTCAATTTCTAAATTATATTTCGTTGGTTCGTTAATATAAGGGAACGATGTTGGTAAGATTGTGTTGAAAATCAATTTACCGACTGTCGTAATTAATAGTTGCTTACGTTGCTCTTCTGTAAAGCGTTCATTTGGAATGGATCCTGCGTAAACGGCAATACGAGAATGCAAGTGAACATAGCCATTTTGATAAGCAAGTTGCGCTTCGTTAATATCCTTAAAGATTGTTCCTTCACCAACCGCATTTTCACGTTCAAGTGTCAGATAGTAGTTACCTAGCACCATATCTTGGGAAGGTGTAACAACTGGTTTACCATCTTTTGGATTCAAAATGTTTTGTGCGGCAAGCATTAAAATGCGTGCTTCCGCTTGTGCTTCTGCCGAAAGTGGAACGTGGACGGCCATTTGGTCACCATCGAAATCGGCATTATACGCCGTACAAACAAGTGGATGCAAACGAATCGCGCGACCTTCAACTAAAGTCGGTTCAAACGCTTGGATACCAAGTCTGTGGAGCGTAGGGGCACGGTTTAGTAGAACTGGATGTTCGCGAATAACTTCTTCAAGGACATCCCAGATTTCTGGCGCCATGCGTTCAATTTTACGTTTAGCGCTCTTAATGTTGTGCGCAAGGCCTCGTCCAACGAGTTCTTTCATCACAAAAGGTTTGAATAATTCAAGTGCCATTTCTTTTGGAAGACCACATTGGTACATTTTAAGGTTAGGTCCTACGACGATAACGGAACGACCGGAATAATCGACACGTTTACCGAGTAAGTTTTGACGGAAACGACCTTGTTTCCCTTTAAGCATGTGCGATAAAGATTTTAATGGACGGTTACCTGGTCCAGTCACTGGACGGCCACGACGACCATTATCAATTAACGCATCAACTGCTTCTTGAAGCATCCGTTTTTCATTTTGGACGATGATGTTTGGTGCGCCTAAGTCAAGCAAGCGTTTCAAACGGTTGTTCCGGTTAATAACACGACGGTACAAATCATTTAAATCACTTGTTGCAAAACGGCCACCTTCAAGTTGTACCATTGGGCGAAGTTCTGGTGGAATAACTGGTAGTACATCAAGAACCATCCAACTTGGATTATTGCCAGAGTTACGGAAGGCTTCCATTACTTCTAGGCGACGAATTGCACGCGTACGGCGTTGACCTTGTGCGGTTTTCAATTCTTCTTTCAGCTCATCTGTTTCTTTTTCAAGATTGATGTCTGAGAGAATTTTCTTAATTGCTTCGGCACCCATTCCAGCTTGGAAGGTTTGACCATATTTTTCACGATAAACGCGATATTCTTTTTCAGAAAGAAGTTGTTTCTTCTCAAGCGGTGTGTCGCCTGGCTCTGTTACTACATAAGACGCAAAGTAGATAACTTCTTCAAGCGCACGCGGGCTCATATCCATCACAAGACCCATACGGCTTGGAATGCCTTTAAAATACCAAATGTGTGAAACTGGCGCTGCAAGTTCAATGTGTCCCATGCGTTCGCGACGAACTTTGGATTTCGTTACTTCAACCCCGCAACGGTCACAAACGACACCTTTATAGCGGACACGTTTGTACTTTCCGCACGAACATTCCCAGTCTTTCATTGGTCCGAAAATACGCTCACAAAACAGTCCGTCACGTTCTGGTTTTAGCGTACGGTAGTTGATTGTTTCAGGTTTCTTAACTTCACCGTGCGACCAAGAACGGATTTTATCTGGAGATGCTAGACCGATTTTCATATACTCAAAATTATTAACATCTATCAAGTGCCCAACCTCCTAATTTTGGTCATGACTTTTCACTTATTAGATTTAAATTATATCGTTTCATATAACTTGGCCCGCAAGAAAGCACGACTACGTTCAGTGCTTCTTGCGGCTAACAAGTCCATCATGTTTAAGTTTATCGAAAAATTATTTTTATTTTGGAGTTTTGTTTCGGGCGGGTTAGTCAACCTGCTCGGTAGCCTCTTCAGGCTTCACAATATTAAATGCATCGTTTTGACCGGAGAAGTCGTCGTCATCGGTATCACGCATTTCGATTTCTTCCTCGTCTGCAGATAGGATTTTGACGTCCATACCTAAACTTTGCAACTCTTTGATTAATACGCGGAAAGATTCCGGCACGCCTGGTTTCGGCACGCTTTCGCCTTTCACGATTGCTTCATACGTTTTCACACGTCCAACAACATCATCTGATTTAATTGTTAGAATTTCTTGTAACGTATAGGCTGCACCGTACGCTTCAAGAGCCCAAACTTCCATCTCACCAAAGCGTTGTCCACCAAATTGAGCTTTACCTCCAAGTGGTTGTTGGGTAACAAGTGAGTATGGTCCAGTCGAACGAGCATGCAATTTGTCATCAACCATGTGAGCAAGTTTAATCATATACATAACGCCGACAGAGATACGGTTATCAAATGGTTCACCTGTACGTCCATCATAAAGAACAGTTTTCGCATCGCGAGCCATTCCCGCTTCTTCCACTGTGCTCCAAACGTCTTCTTCATTTGCTCCATCAAATACTGGTGTTGCAACATGAATGCCGAGTTTACGAGCCGCCATACCTAAATGAAGTTCGAGCACTTGCCCGATATTCATACGAGATGGCACCCCTAATGGGTTAAGCATGATATCAACGGGTGTTCCATCAGGCATAAATGGCATATCTTCTTCTGGTAAGATACGGGAGATAACCCCTTTGTTACCATGACGACCGGCCATTTTATCGCCTTCGTGAATTTTACGTTTTTGTACGATATATACACGCACTAATTGGTTTACGCCTGGTGGTAATTCGTCACCGGCTTCACGAGTAAAGATTTTAACATCGAGAACGATACCGCCACCACCGTGAGGTACACGTAGTGATGTATCGCGAACTTCACGCGCTTTTTCACCAAAAATAGCATGTAATAAACGTTCTTCAGCCGTAAGTTCGGTTACACCTTTTGGCGTTACTTTCCCTACAAGAAGGTCGTTATCTTTTACTTCAGCACCGACACGAATAATACCGCGTTCGTCAAGATCGCGAAGTGCGTCTTCACCAACGTTTGGAATATCGCGTGTCATTTCTTCAGGTCCAAGCTTCGTATCACGTGCTTCGGACTCGAATTCTTCGATGTGAATGGACGTATAAACGTCGTCTTTTACAAGACGTTCGCTCATAATAATCGCATCCTCATAGTTATAGCCGTCCCATGTCATGAAGGCTACTAAAACGTTACGTCCTAGTGCTAGCTCTCCTGAATCCATGGATGGACCGTTACCGAGGATTTCGCCTTTAACGACGCGGTCCCCTTCTGCAACGTTTGGACGTTGGTTATAACATGTTCCTTGGTTGGAACGAACAAATTTACGTAGTGTATATTTATCGATTCCACCTGTTACTTCTTTGCCATCAACCATAGATACGCGGCGCACCCAAATTTCGCGTGCTTCAACGTGTTCTACGATACCGTCATGTTTCGCGGTTACAGCTGCACCGGAATCTTTTGCCGATACGTGTTCCATACCTGTTCCAACAAACGGTGCTTCCGGATGCATTAATGGAACGGCTTGACGCTGCATGTTCGCACCCATTAGGGCACGGTTACTATCATCATTTTCTAGGAACGGGATACAAGCTGTTGCGACGGACACAACTTGTTTTGGCGATACGTCCATATAATCGACGCGTTCTTTATCCACAGCAAGGTTTTCAGAACGGAATCGAGCCATAACTTCTTCTTCCGTAAATGCACCTTTTTCGTCTAACTTGGAGTTCGCTTGCGCAACCACGTAGTTATCCTCTTCATCTGCTGTTAAATAATCGATTGTGTCGGTTACTTGGTTCGTTTCAGGGTCAACACGACGATATGGTGTTTCGATGAACCCGAAGCGATTGACTTTCGCATAAGAAGAAAGGGAGTTAATCAAACCGATGTTTGGTCCCTCTGGCGTTTCAATTGGACACATACGACCGTAATGAGAATAGTGAACGTCACGCACTTCATAGCCGGCACGTTCACGCGTCAAACCACCGGGACCTAAGGCAGATAGACGGCGCTTATGCGTAAGTTCGCCAAGTGGATTTGTTTGATCCATGAATTGAGACAATTGTGAACTACCAAAGAATTCTTTAATAGAAGCGACAACTGGGCGAATGTTAATTAATTGTTGTGGTGTGATGGTTGTCATATCTTGGATAGACATACGTTCACGAACCACACGTTCCATACGGGATAAACCGATACGGAATTGGTTTTGAAGCAGTTCACCGACTGAACGTAGGCGGCGGTTACCTAAATGGTCAATGTCATCTGTATCGCCAACGCCGTGCAGAAGGTTGAAGAAATAACTGATGGAAGACACGATATCAGATGGCGTAATGTGTTTTACATTTTCATCGATATACGCATTTCCAATGATGTTGATTTCTTTTTCTTCATCGTCAGGTGCATAAATTTTAATAGATTGAACAACTACATTGTCTTCTAATACGCCATCAGTTGGACGCAGTGTACGGAAGCCAACGCCGTTTTCAAGATTAGGAATAATCGTATCTAGTTTGCGGCGATCTAAAATGTCGCCTTTTGAAGCGATAATCTCACCTGTTTCAGGGTCCACTAACGTTTCAGCTAAAACTTGGTTGAATAACCGGTTTTTAAGGTGTAGTTTTTTGTTGATTTTATAACGTCCAACGCTAGCTAAATCGTAACGCTTAGGATCGAAAAAGCGAGACACTAGTAAGCTTCTTGCGTTTTCTACAGTAGGAGGTTCTCCTGGACGTAAACGTTCGTAAATTTCGAGTAACGCTTTATCTGCGTTGTCCGTGTTGTCTTTTTCTAGGGTGTTGCGAAGATAGTCGTTATCTCCGATTAAATCTAAAATTTCTTGGTCGGAACCAAATCCGAGTGCACGGAGTAAAACGGTAACAGGCAATTTACGTGTGCGGTCGATACGCACGTGCACAACGTCTTTTGCGTCTGTTTCATATTCTAACCAAGCGCCACGGTTTGGGATAACGGTTGAACCGAAACCTTTTTTACCGTTTTTGTCTAGTTTGTCATTGAAGTATACACCTGGGGAACGAACGAGTTGTGAAACGATAACACGCTCTGCTCCGTTGATGATAAATGTTCCCATTTCTGTCATCAGCGGGAAATCACCCATGAAAACTTCTTGGTCTTTTACTTCGCCTGTTTCTTTGTTGATTAGGCGTAGTTTAACGCGTAAGGGTGCTGCGTAGTTTGCATCACGATTTTTGGATTCTTCTACCGAATATTTCGGCTCTCCTAAATCGTAATCGATAAATTCTAGCGATAGGTTGCCTGCGAAATCCTCAATTGGAGAAATATCGCGGAACATCTCACGGAGTCCTTCATCTAAGAACCACTGGTAAGACGCTGTTTGAATTTCGATTAAGTTTGGTAATTCTAATACCTCACTAATCCGAGCGAAACTTCTACGTTTACGGTGTCTGCCGTATTGTACATCATGTCCTGACAAACTCTTCACCCCTCAAATTATTTAAAATTTATAAGCACATTCAAAATGGTTGTCATTCGCACAAATGGTGGAACCCCCCGCACCCGGAATTTAAGACGCTAAGAGCTTTTTTTACACGTGTAAAAATCACTCGCTTAAATACCGTTCATCAAAAGCTTCCTGCCACTTTTCAGCCGGCTTAAATACCAGCAAAAGGACAACTTTGAATGGAACTTTAAAAGAAAATTCTATGCTGTTTTAGACAAAAAGAAAGCGGATTTCATTCGGCAAAGAGACTTTTTTAAAAAAAGTTTCATAATAAATCAAATTTGACCTATTTGCTTGAAAACCACGACCATGTCCATTATGCTACCAAAACAATGGAAACGCTTCATTTCACTAGCTTTTCACATAAAAATGAGCGCACCAAAAAACAGTATAGATTCTTTTGGCATTTAACTATAATACAACATCTGGCGTACATTGTCAAGAGTCGCAGATGATGTATGACGTAGCAAAAAAAGCGATTCACATTTAATCGCTTTTTACTTATTTTCAAGTCGATCGCCGACAACTGAATCTACACTACAACGCGCCCACTTCGAAAGTGATTCAATAAAAACTTTTAACTTTTCTGGTTCAAAATGCGCAACTACCATAAAGCAAGCATGTCCGCTTACTTTATAAAATTCTTCAATTTCCTCATATTCCATAATTTTTTGTTCGACCTCTTTAAAACGATTATCTTCCATAAATACGCGAATAAACTGTTTGTTACTGTAATAAACTTTTATGGTGTAACTGCCTATGATGCCTGCATCTTTCAAATTCAATATTCGTTTGCCAACTGCTTGACCTGTTAGATGCACTTCATTTCCAATTTCCTTATTTGTTAACTGCGCGTCTTTTTTTAATAGCTTTATGATTTCTTGGTCGAGTTCATCCATTTTAAAGTCCTTTCACGATGAAAACATTGCATCGTTTATTTTTTCATGAGGCTATATAATTATTAGGGGATATTCTATATACTTAAATATAGCAAAACTACATAGGAGGATTTCAGATGAATTACCAATATTATACTACAAAAGAACAATTGAGTGCAGCCATACCAATCGTGCGTGCTTTATCACAAAATTTAGTGGAAAAGAATACCATTGAATTGAAAAATATTCTTACAAAATGGATTTCCGAAATTGATTTATGCTACAATGATTCACTTTTTTTAAATAGGTTAATTTTAGACATTTCGAATTGCTTAATTGTACACCGCATCTCCTTATCAAAAGAAAATTCAGCGCTTTTAAAAGAACTTAACGCTTGCTTATTAGCGAAGTAAATTGACAGGCCGTTAATAAACGCTAAACTTAAGCAAAACATACCACGCACAATCAGACTGAAGGCTGGGAAGTATTTCCCAGCCTCTAATGTGCGTTTTAAATTAATTTTATAGTCACGATTTCTGCAGGTTTTAGTTCATTCGTTAGCGGATTTTGTCCTTCTTCAAGGAGGTTCGTACGGTAGCTGCTACGCGCACCTGCTTTAATTTCAAGTGGCTCTTTAGATGTTTTTAAGTTGTAGCCGCGGAGGATTATGGCGTCTTCCGTTTGGGCTTTTTTGAGTGCGGTCATTAGGAAAGCGTCGTTGTTCGCTTTGAGGAATGCTTTTGTAGCGGGGATTTCGCCACGATGCACATTGGTTTGTTCGGCGGTAAACGGCACTTGGAATTGTTTCGCTTGATGGAATGTTTTTTCGCGCTCCCCGTCGCCGTGCAACATGAGACCATAGCGGAAAACATGTTCACCGAGGCACTGCGCTTCTGGCGTTGGGAAGTAGCCCCAGTCACCCATTTCGCCGACAGAACGGAACAGCGTGAGCGCGATGGTGTTATTTGCGAGCACTTCGTATTCATTTAAGCCCATGTTCGCAATCGTCATTCCGCCAGCTTCGTCTTCCATGTGCACAAAGGCATGTTGGTGATTCGGATTCGTCGGATTTTCCCACGTTTCTGGCATTTTGTTTTGCCGCGTCACCACTTCGTAAATGCTGTCTGCTTGATGGACGTTAGTTTCAAAGCTTGTTGGGAATAAAACGCGCAACCTGTGATCTTTGATGTCGTTATTCACGGTCGTTTCAAATTGCACGAGCGAATTGTTTTTCTCTAAAACAACACGAGTCGTGATGACCATTTTTTTCATTTTCTTGGAGCGTTTAGCTTTGCGCAGTTTAAATTCGAGCACCATTTTTTGTTCCTTGTCAAGGAGTTCGTCCGCGGATTCAGGGACAAGCATTTCATGGCGGATCTCAATTTCCCCTACATTCGGCGTATTTCGAATAACCCGAACTTCAGCTGGGCTTTCATGCGGGTAGTAGCGCGAAACCCCGGTCGGCTCAAAGAAAATATATTCGTTCCCAATATCTCCCGTTTCCTCAAAAGAAAGAAGGTTTTCGTGAATGCGACCAGTCGGCTTGTGCGTGATTGTAAGCTGCCCGTTTTCGTTCACATCAACACGGACAGTAGCATTTTCGAGCGTATGCGTGCCCTTCACCAGATTTTCAGAACCGGCAGTCGGCGCTTTTTGTACAAGACCGAAAACCTCGTGGCTATACGCCGGCATGTCGACCAAGAATAGCTCGACCGTGATGTAGCGCGCGATATAAGGGACTCTAAAAGCATCTTTAGGTAAATCGAAGCCAAATCGTACTTCTTGCGATAGAAGCTCAAACGGAATTTGATTGCCGCGAATGTCCACAACAGAAACTTCAGGAACAGGCTTACTGGAAAGTTTATCGTAGAGCGTATCGTGTTTATTGCCTGCAAAAAGCATTCTTTCCCACTCGAGTTCAATCGTAACGGAGCCCGTCTTTTGGAAAGATGTCGTATTCCAAACAACGAACGGTTTCGCGTCAGCGTCAAAAGCACTCGTGTCAATTTTTTTAGCGAGAAACGCTGCTGCCTCACTAGCCACGTATTTGCCGACTTCATTTGCCGTTTCAAAACGTGTGACCATTCCGCGGTGAACCGAATCTACGCTACAGCCGCAAATGCTATCATGCGGGTGGTTTTGCATGAGCGTTTTCCACGCATAGTTGAGTTTGTCCGTTGGATATGCGAAACCTTCCGCGAACGCCATTGTTGCAAGCGGTTCGGCGATATTTTCTAGCTGGCAGCTCACTTCCGTATTTTGCTGTTTCAAGTAGACGCGCGATGATGCCGTATTTGCGAGCGTGTACCAACCATCTGATTCTTGGCTTGTAAGTTCACCTTCAATGACGCTCATATCAGCAGGCAAGTCTGCTTTTAGTGCATTTAAATACGTATCAAAGCCAGCGTGAATAAATTCAATATCCGGATACAATTCATTGGCCACGCGAATCGCTTCTGTAATGTCCTTTTGAACTGGTTGGTGGTCGCAGCCATTCATCATGAGCAAATGATCCGTTGCGGCATATTGTTCGGCATCGCGCAATTTTTGCTCCCAAAACGCTTTCGCTGCCGTTTTGTCTGTTGGGATTTCATTCCCGTTGCTGTACCAGTTGGCGAACAGCACGCCTAAAATGCGACTACCGTCAGGCCCGTCCCACCACATTTCCGAAAACTGCGAGGAATATTTTTCGTCATTAATTACAACATTATTAAAACCAGTCGGCTTGACTCCTCGGCCAAAAGCGGCAACGTCCAAATTTGCTTCTTTCATCAATTGCGGCGTTTGCCCCATGTTTCCAAACGTGTCGGGGAAGTAGCCGAGCTTAACGGGCGTGCCCCATTTTTTACTTTCTTGCATACCAATTAGCATGTTGCGCACATTTGATTCGCTGCTCGTTAAAAAGGCATCTTGCAAAATGTAAAACGGGCCAATTTTTAGTTTGCCAGCTTCAATGGCTTTCCGAACGGCCGCTTCTTTTTCTGGGCGCACTTGTAAATAGTCGTCTAAAATAATCGTTTGCCCGTCTAGATGGAAACTTTCAAATTCCGGGTCGGTTTCAAACAATTCGAGCAAGTCGTCCATCAATTCAATTAGCCGCATGTGGTGCGCTTCATACGGAATATACCATTCTCTATCCCAGTGACTATGCGAAACAATATAAACTTTTTTCACGTTTTCTCCTCCTATTTTTCGACTCGAATATCAAAATAATCCATCACAAGCTCACAAAACATCATATTGGCCCAAGAAAACCATTCGCGCGTATAGGCAAACGGATTGTTCACATCAAAACCTTCGTGCATTAAATTCGTCCCGCCGTCGCAATCGACAAGCAAGTTCAAAATACGTTCCTTCTCCGACTTGTCATCGGTCGTCATGCCCTCCATCGCAAGTGCAATTGGCCAAATGTAATAGGGCGGCGTATGCGAACTGCCAATCCCTCTCGCAAACTCTCCTTTATAAAAATAAGGGTTTTCCTCACTTAGTAACACTTTTCTCGTTGCGAGATATGTTTCATCGTTTGGCGACACATAACCTAAGTACGGCGCCGAAAGTAGGCTTGGCACGTTTGAATCGTCCATCACACTCACACCGCCGCGACCGTCCACCTCGTACGCAAAAATCGTTTCGCCAGCTTGTGATTTTGTTTTCCCGTACGTTTCAATTCCGTCTTGAATTGCTCCGCGAAGCGCCTGAATTCGCTTCACTAACGATGCATCATCCGCAATCTCACTGTAAATTCCCTCCAAATAACCAAGCACGACGACCGCAAACATATTCGAAGGCACTAAATAGCCAAATTTACAAGCATCATCGCTCGGTCTAAAACCTGACCAAGTCATCCCTGTGTAGCCAACCTTTGTCCCTTTCCCGTCTTCTGGCAGCGTATCCTCTATACGCCAAGTATCACGCGTAAACGTATAAGGAGAATCTTCATGTTTTTGTTCAACTTCCCACACGGTTAAAATGTTCTTCACCGCCTGATGGAACGTTTCATTAAATTGCTCCGTTTCGCCCGTTGCTTTATAAAGTAAATAACTAAGTTGAACGGGGTAACAAAGCGAATCAATTTCATATTTTCGTTCCCAAATCCACGGGTTCATTTCTGTATTATCCGTTTGATGCCCTGCGCCATTTGCTTCCTCATTGAATGCGTTTGCATAAGGATCTAAACAGATGAACTGCATTTGACGCTCTACTAAGCCACAAATCATCGCTTTTATTTCTGGATCTTCTTTCGCAAGTACAAGATACGGTCTGACTTGTGCGGTTGAATCACGCAACCACATCGCTGGAATGTCACCAGTAAGTAAAAATGTTGTATCATCTGGCAAACGCTTGACGGTTGTGAGTAATGTATTGGCAAAGCACGCATTGAAATTTTTCGCCCAGTTAGCGTGTGTTTCGCCGCATTTCTCCGTAATTATTTTCATAAACTTTTCTACTGAAACAGGAACCTCTTGATATGTCATTTAAAACACTCCTAAAATTTGATATATCTTTTTAACACTAAATACAGTATAATGATGTTACCATGAATTGTCTAGTGTTTTTTCATTTTATTTTCTTTCAAATCGCAAATTTGGTATAGTAGGTATATTAAATGATATATCAAAGGAGACAATTTGAATGGTTAAAAAACCACTTTACCAGCAAATTAGCGAACAGCTTGAACGTCAAATTATGTCGGGTGAGTTGCAAGTTGGCGCACAATTGCCGACAGAACATGCCCTAGCCGCCTCACATCAGACGAGCCGCATTACATCAAAGCGTGCTTTATCTGAACTGGAAAATAAAGGTTTGGTGGAGCGAATTCGCGGCAAGGGTACCTTTGTCAAAGCGCGTTCCATTTCAAAAGCGGTTACTTCCATGAAACAAGTCCTTTTTATTTTGCCTTTTCCTGGCCAACACGATCTTGGCAATTTTACAGCTCTAATGCTGCCGTATTTAGCGGAAAAAGGGTACCATGTGCACATTCAAGATGAAAGTTTCCTAACTCAAACGCATTTTTTCCAGTTGATTGAACAATACGACGGGATGATTTACTATCCGGAAACAGGAAACTCAAACTTGGATATTCTTTATCAGTTGCACTTTCAAGGTTTCCCGGTTGTTTTACTCGACAAAAAAATGGAGGGTATCCCGTTTCCGTATGTAACGGCGGACAATTTCAGTGGCGGGTATATGGCGGCTCATTTACTCCTATCAAAAGGCCACACGAAAATCGCCTTTTTAAACAGTAGAACGATCCAAGAAACTTCCACTGTTCGCGAGCGTTACATGGGCTATTTGCGGGCTTTGTTCGAGGCGGGGATTTCGTTTCATGCGCTTGAAACGAATGTGCACTCGGAAGAGGCGTATGCTGGGATTGCGGAAAAGTTTGTCGCGGACGGCGTGACGGCGATTGTGGCGGAAAATGACTTGATGGCTATTCAATTTATGAAGCAAGCGAAGAAAATGGGGATTCGTATCCCTCAAGATTTGGCGGTTATTGGCTTTGATAATATTCAAGCCGCGGAATTTGTTGAGCCCTCGCTCACGACGATTTCACAAAATTTTGAAGAGATGGGGCGCGCGGCCGCAATCAGTTTGCAAAAACAAATTCAAAAAAAAGACGTGGAAAACGCAATCATTCCCGTTTCTTTAATTGAAAGGGAGTCAAGCGGGGCACGTTAGAATCGGAGGAAATTATGGACGTTACACAAATCGACACGAGGCATGGCACAAATAATCAGCACAGTTATTCAAATGGAAATACGCTTCCCTATACTTCTGTGCCACGAGGAATGAATTATTTTGTGCCGCAGACGACAAACAATAACGGAAGTTGGTTTTTCCATCCAAACGACCACACATTCCAAGGCTTTCGGTTAACACACCAACCAAGCCCGTGGATGGGCGACTTTTCTCACTTTTTGCTCACCCCGATTTCTGGGAAGTTGGCAAATTATGACTTATATTTCGCCCAAAGCTCTTATCGGCCGAATGAAGCTGTTTTCAGCCCGCATTATTTAAAAATCAAACAACTCCGCTATCAAATTACGAGCGAACTCACACCGAGCACTTACGGCGCGAAAATACGCCTTTCTTATACGAAAGACGAACAACACGGCTTGCTTTTTTCTGCTGAAAATATCAGTTATATTGAGGTGGACGAACGGCAAAACCGCGTTTTTGGTTACGTGCAGAATTTTGCTGGCTGCGCGGATCCAGAATTCAAAATGCACTTCGTCTTGACGGCTGACCGCCCATTTGATTTTTCGAACACGGGCTTCCCTATAGACGGAAAAATCATTTCAAAAGCGGCACAAAAAGCAGAAAATCAATTTTTCCAAATTGGGTTTGACGATACGGCACCTAAAACGGTGGAAATCAGTTTGGCGACAAGCTTCATCAGCCCTGAACAAGCGAGTCTCAATTTAAAACGGCAAGCGGATTATGATTTTGAGGCGACCAAAACGAGGGCGGCCGCGAAGTGGAACGCCTATTTGAGCAAGATTCAAGTGAGTGATTCAGATAAAGCGAAAGTCGCCACATTTTATCATTGCCTTTACCGGACGGCGCTTTTCCCGCAGCGCTTTTATGAATATGATGCAAATCAAAATGCGATTCATTATGACACGACTGCACGGCGCGTTGCAAATGGTAGATTATATACGAATAATGGATTTTGGGATACTTACAAAACGGTGTTCCCACTTTATTCGCTTTTAATTCCAGATGAATACGAAAAAATGCTTGGCGGCTTTTTAAATAGCTACCGCGAAACGGGCTATCTGCCAAAATGGCTGTCGCCTGACGAACGCGGCCTCATGCCCGGCACACTCATTGACGCGGTCATCGCGGACGCTGCTGTAAAAGGCATCGGCACAAATTTAATGCCCGAGTTTCAAGACGCGATGCTAAAAGCAGCCACGACGCAGTCCGACAAAGAAAACTACGGTCGCCGCGGCGCACTGGACTACAACCGTCTTGGCTACGTCCCCTTGAACTACCATGAAAGCGTCAACCACACACTCGACTACGCCTACAGCGATTTTTGCATTTCCGCCGTCGCGAAGACACTAGGAAACACAGCGCTCGAAGCCGAATACGAGGAACGCTCGAAAAACTACCTGCATATTTTCGACCCAAAGACGGGTTTTATGCGCGCCAAAGACGAAAACGGAAATTTCCAAACCCCTTTCAACCCTTTTTCTTGGGGGAAAGACTACGCCGAGGGTAGCGCATGGCAGACTAGTTTCGCGGTTTTCCACGATTTTGCTGGCCTAAATGAAGCGTACGGCGAAGGTGGATTTTTGCGTAAGCTGACCGAGCTCGCGAACACACCACCAAAATTCGATGTAGATGGCTACGGCTACGAGATCCACGAAATGAGCGAGATGGCGATGATTGACTTCGGTCAAATTGCGCTGTCCAACCAGCCTAGTTTCCATTTACCCTATTTGTTCACCTACGCGAAAAAACCTGCTTATACGCAGGTTCTAATCAAGCAAGCGGTGAATCAATTTTATGACGCGGGCATAAACGGCTATCCTGGCGACGAGGACAACGGTAGCATGTCCGGCTGGTACATTTTCAGTACGCTCGGTTTCTATCCGGTGACACCCGGTTCAGGGGAATACGTCTTCGGAATTCCCGCTTTCGAAAACGTGCGCATTGACCTGCCAAACGGCAAAACCCTAACGTTAGATACGGCGAACAATTCGCCTGCGCATCAATTCGTCACCGCCAGAACGCGCGACAATAAACCCTTAAAATCGCAATTCATCACCCACAGCGACCTAATCCGCGGCGGCAATCTAACCACCACATTAGGCCTTGTACCAGAAGAACGTGAGATTTCAGAGGAAGAATTGCCGTTTTCGATTTCGTCGGCACAAAAAAGTATTTTAAAATCCCAAGAGCTTGCGACTACACATTCGGAAACTTGTTAGCGATGTAAGCATAAAAACTGAGAAACATTTCCTGCGCTAGGATTTGTTTCTCTTTTTTGCGTTTAAAAATATTGTTTAATCTGTTACAAGCTGATTATCTCAATCTCTTCTGACATGATACACTATCCGTTAATCAAAACGCTGCCATTTAATTATGAGATGACAGCTTTTATGGCTATCAACTCATCATTATTCACATAGAATGAAAGATTTTTAGATATAATACATTTATCATACGTTTTTATTTCAGAGAAGTATAAAGTGAAATATGCTTCACTTCTAAAAACTTTTGCTTTTGAAACTGTTACAGCCTCCTCTATTTCTACCAAAGGAAATCCAACTTTTACAACGGCATTCTGATTGTTTAAAACTATTTCTTCATCTATTTGTTCAGGGAAAATACACTCCAGTTCTCCAAGTAATCCATCCTGATTCAACCACATCATCATATTAGTCCCTAATGGAAAAGTATAAAAATCATCATCCATTTTTTCTGTAATAATATCAAAATTCTTGATTTCATCAATAACTGTGACTTCGCACATTAACTCTTGTTGTAACACTCTTTTTACCTTCACATTCAATCTCCTTACTGTTTAAATTTTTGGGGCCATATTCTCACAACTTCTTTTGTTGTCGGATTAACAAATACTTTTGCTTTTTGATACAAATTCATCCCGTAAGCATTTATGCTTTATCTGTTCAACGGTAAAGTAGGGGATATCATTTTTATCATCAATGGCTATATCAAGCCTTGTAAGATGAAAATTACCTTTTCCGGCTAATTGTAAGCACGTACGAAAGAAATCGCTGTATGTGTGCTTTGTGGTCTGTAAGAAGCTATAATAATCATCACACCATTGTCCACTCAAAACAAGATAACAACCTGCTTCATCTGTACCGTCTTTCAACCGTCTATCCCCATACACTTTGATTGTGCCAAACTGATACAAGTTTGTATAATCTTTATGCTTGACCTTTGCTTTTTGTATCATGAAGTATTCTAGGGGAAGTCCTAATACTTTACGTATCAGCTCGTCAGCTTCAGCGTATCGAAGATGATACTTAAATAATCAATCTTGATAGTTAATTCTTTTTTTAACATTTTTGCGTCCTCCTTGTCTTTCACACCATATCTAACTTGAAATGGTCGATTTGTTGCATATCTCAGAAAGATTTTTATTTTTTCTACCATTAGTACGAATGACAAACAACTAATTGGCAATGTTTTCAAATCTTTTTACACCATTACTACAGTTTCAAAGACCTCAATTCCGTAAAATAAGCGAAACTTTATGAAATATATGTATTTATGCCTATTTTTTTGATAAAACTGTGCAGTAAAAAAACAGGCGGTAAGCCTTTAAAATAGCCTGTTTCTTGTTGTGTATGTGTAGGGCGGTGTTACTCATGCGCCCTATAAGGATTGTCGCTTACGCTCCAATCCAAGCCACTTCCCATGCTTACACTTACGCTGGGAGTGGCTTGGTGTAGTCTTGAACTTTCTTACAAAATAAAAAAGCATAACTTACAAGAATTATAATTCTTAATAAGAAATGCTCTTTTGCCATATTTGACTTTAACACTTTTCAAGAAACCTTAAATCCTTCATCTATATTTCTCAGCGGCTTTCTTTAGTAAATCGTCCAAATCATTGCTTAAATTAAGTTCTATATCATCCAAGTTGACTTGTTCTTTTTGTTCGAATTGAAACTGCATAATAAATTCACTGAAATTCCGTGCTACTAAATACGTATCCTCGACCTCGTCATGAATCCAGAAATAAATCTGCTGGTTTTCTTTATCCATACAAACCAAATTTCCTCCTGGCAAATCTGCTATTGGAAATAGGTTTGACGGGATAATATCTTGATAAAATAAAATCTTTTTTTCCAAATTGTTCAAATCATCATCAATACCAAAAATAGAATCTAATTCAAAGCTATTCTGATTAAGTATTTTTTCCAAAGAATCACTGAGCGTAAATAAATAGTTATCTTTTATATAGTCATTTCCATAATATTGCAAATAAAATGCATAGTCAGTGGGAAAAACTAATGAATATTTTTTTTCAATTTCTTCAATACAATCCATCCCCCATACTTTAGGATTTTGCTTCATCTCAGTATCAATAATTTCATCTAATTTATTTTTTAAATTATCCATTTTAAAATCCTCCTCTCATATCTGCTGCTGAACCTATATGTGGTATATTACCATGTAAATCTGATGGAATCAATTCTATTTTAGTTGGCGATTTATGGTGAGGTGTAACACCAATGTCTTTTAACATTTTTTTAGCTGCATTCTTTGAGGGCAATTTATATTGCTGTTGAATCTTTTCATACACAAGAGAAAAATCATCAGGCGTACCATTTAATTGACCAGGTTTAAAGTTTAAATCACCTTTTGACCAAGGCGAAAAATCAGGTCTACCATTTTTAAATTCTACACCTTTTCCACCAGTAATCTTATCAACCTCTGGTTTATTTGAAAACCATTTTCCATTTCCTGGTTCGCCTGACCATTTCCCATTAGTTCTCGGTAGCCTTGTTTTAGGCGATGTATTAGTCTTAGCCCCACTACCACCCTTATACGCCTTACTCCCACGAGCTATCGCAGCGCCTAGGCCTACGCCTGATAATGCCGACATAATGCCGGATTCGGCTAGTTGGCCTTCCCAGTCCTCCACATACGCAGAAGCTTGTAAGATGCTCCCTGCCGCG
>NZ_FYBO01000018.1:0-33619 GCF_900186135.1 Listeria sp. ILCC792 | reverse complement strand
TGGAAGAAGAAAAAATTCTGGAAAACTATTTACAATTTGAGCAAAGTCATACCCACTTTTTCCAAGAACTTTTAGCGCTTGTGATGACAGCACAAAGAACGATGCGACAACTCTTGCAGGAAGTCGAGTTTAACGCCCAAACCGGCACCTATACATATCCGAAAGGCTATACCCAGTCGATGGATGCCTTGAAACAGCGGCTTAATACCGTTCGCGGCGTAGACCCAAAACTGGTCGAAGCGCTGAAAGCCTATCAAGTTTTGGCAGTGGTGTACTACGATGCGGAGGGAAAGCCGCAAGTGATGTGGTTGCTTGAACAAAACGGAGTGGGTGTGCATGACCCGAAACTGAAGAAA
The DNA here is from genome assembly GCF_900186135.1 of Listeria sp. ILCC792. Classification (NCBI taxonomy): domain Bacteria; kingdom Bacillati; phylum Bacillota; class Bacilli; order Caryophanales; family Listeriaceae; genus Listeria; species Listeria sp. ILCC792. Next base: position 33,263 of record NZ_FYBO01000018.1, on the reverse strand, counting down.
TACTTAGACAAGGCAGGAAAGTACTTAGACCCAAGTGACTACCAAATTATCACGAATGAGGAGTTAAACAAAAAAATCACTGAATCGTGGAAAACCGGCACCTATTATATGGACGGCACGCAATACACCGGTATGGCTGGTGGCACGCTTCGGGCATCCGCGTATGTGGAATCGGTGAAAGGTACGCTGGATGAAAGTGGCCTGATGGACGTGGTAATGGGGCTAGGCTTGAGTACGGCGGCGATTCGGGGGAGTATGACGTATGAGGGAGCAGGTGGGACTACTTCAAAAATTGATGAAGTTACTCCTAGGATATTAACTGAAGCTGAAAAGAAAGCCTATAAAAGACCATCAGGGTATAGAAAAGGTGTAAGAGATGAAGTATGGAATAATGCTAAAAGTAGTGATGGAATTGTAAGAGATCCATTAACACAACAACCATTACATGTTGAGGAGCCATGGGATATGGGACATAAACCAGGGTATGAGTTTAAAAAGCATCAACAAAGTGCGGCAGACAGAGAAATTCCCAGGAAACAATTTCTTGACGAACATAATGACCCCTCTCATTATAGACCTGAGTTGCCTAGCTCTAACAGAGGACATGCTGGGGAAGACGTTACAAACAAATATTTTGGACCATAAGGAGAGTAAAAATAAATGAATAATGATAAACTCGTTGCACAAAGAATTTTGCAAGCTGTTGGAGGTAATCCTAAAGTAGTAGAGTATAGAGATAGAAATGAAAATTCGGCTATTGATATATTTATTGGTACTGATAGACCTTATGAAGAAATTACTACCTATTCAACAATTGGACTTTCAAATTATGGAATTGGTTTAAAATCCCCAAATAAAGAAATACGAGTAGAATTTGTTGGAGGGTGTGAATCAACATATGAAAAATTTGGAAATGTATTAAGTAGCTGTGCATTTAATATTATAAATGACCAATTTTCTTGTAAACCTGGAACAATATACCCTAATATTATTAGCGAATATTATGAAGAAACTTCTATGAAACATGTCCTTTTCACAAATCCATTTTTATGGGACGAGTTGGGATATATTGATACAGAAAATGTGCATATAACATGGTTAATGTTGGTTCCAATTTCAGATAAAGAGTTTGAATTTGTAAGAAATAACAGTGCAGAGGAGTTAGAGGATTTATTTGAAAAAAATGAAATAGATATTTTTGATTTAAATAGAGATTCTGTAATATAAAAAGAAACTCAATCACAAGACGGGTAATCAAGTGGTTGAGTCTTGAATAGTAAGCAATACATTCACTAATCAAGTTACCAATAGCTAACAAAAACTAACTGTATTCACTGTATAAAAGTTGCACTACCGAAAAAGATATGAGGTAACTAACTTTGTAGAGAGAGTAGCGTACTCATATCTTTTTAACTGTTTTTAAAAGTATAAAATCAGTGTGTTGCTTGGTATGAGAGACGGTTTGTTAAGTGGGCAGGAACATTACCTTAGGAATCAAGTAACATGGAATCGTGGAAAACCGGCACCTATTATATGGACGGCACGAAATACACCGGTGTGGCTTGTGGCACGCTTCGGGCATCGGCGTACGTGAAATCGGTGAAAGGCACGCTGGATGAAAGTGGCCTGATGGACGTGGTGATGGGGTTGGGCTTAAGTACTGCGGCGATTCGGGGGAGTATGACGTATGAGGAAGCTGGTGGAGAATGGTATAATATGGAAAAAAGTTGGTCAGACGCATTAAAATTTGGTAGTAAAGTTGAAGTTAACATTAAACCTAACTACAATTTGAATTCTGTTAGACCAGACAGCTTTAATGTAGAATATTGGATAGACGGAGAAAAATTTATTAAATTTATTAGAAAGCCTTGATGAAAGAAGTTGAGATGATGGAGCAAGAATTAGGAATATTATATAATGAATTAGCACAAAAAATTATTTCGATGATTCCGGTTGATTGGAGCAAAATATACTATCTTGGTGAGGTGGGAAAAAAACAAATGAGTTGGTCTTCTGTATTTTATTTTGAAGAAACTAGTTCAAAAAAATTTGTAAAATCTCATAACATACCAGAGAGATATAAAGTTTCTCAACAAATATATAATGATTTATTAGGAGAACTTAATTCGATATTACTAAAAATAAATAAATGTTTTGAAGAAAATGAACAACCGCTATGGGATCAATTGAGCTTTTCTTTAAATTCTAATGGAAAGTTTAATGTAGATTTTTTATACGATAAAATTTCGGATGATGATGGGCAAGTAAAAAGAGAAGTCATTTGGGCTTATAATAGTTTTGAATTTAAGCCGAAAGAAGGCACTTTCACACGCAAATTATTAGACTCTTATTTAAGTGAACGCTAACTACTGAGATTACGAAAAAGAAAAATATTTAGAGGTTTGAAGATGTTATTGTGCTAGATTCTGAGGGTGAAACAAAAGAATTTTGAAAGAACAAGTTTAGATACTAAACTAAACGGTGGGCATGTTATGCTAAAAAGGCTCGAGGGACAAGTCAAAGTACTAGCTGGGTCTGTAAAGAATTTTGTGTAAGTTGTGTTTCTGGTTAAATGTATTTAGTGACTCTATCCTCAAAAAATATGACGAATTGTGATAGAATTTGTCCCCAATTGTGGACCTTCATGGTCCACTTTTTTGTGACATCTATCGTCACAAGATAAAGCATTTTTAGCAACGATTCATCTGAAGGAAAAACACTTTTTGATTTCGTTGATTTACGTAATTGACGGTGAAATCCTTCAATGATGTTAGTTGTGTAAATAATCCGGCGTAAATCTTCAGGATAGTTGAAGAATGTTGCTAATTCAGCCCAATGCTCCATCCAACTTTTTGTAATGATTGGATACTTCTTCCCCCATTTTTCGTCAAACGCACTTAGTGCTTCTAACGCTAGTTCCTCAGTAGCGGCTTTATAAATAGGTTTTAAGTCAGCTGTGACAGCTTGCGCATTAGTGGGACATATAGGCGACATTGAGCGTTTTTCAAATCCGCATAAGTTAGCTAATTATGCTGGAGTAGCCCCTCATGAAAGGTGGCGGACATGGACAATCTAACATTGATTTCTTAAAAGAAAATGGGTTTGAAGTAAATATTGAAAAAATTTACCCTAATGGTGTTAGAACTGGAAATGTACCAGACCATAAAGTTAAGGCTAAAAGAACAGGGAATAATCAATCTTGGTTTCCTGAAAACTGGATAAATAAAGATATAGAAAGTGCAGGACAACATGTTGCTAGTGTTAAAGATAGAGAAGCTATTTTGGTGAGTTCAACGGTGTGCGAGTTGGGAATAAAAACTGATGGAAAACCTGCAACTATATTCCCAGATGCAACAAGGCAGGAAAATACTTAGACGTAAATGACTACCAAATAAATGGAATAAGCCTTTTCGTATGTTTTTGATAATCTTCAAATTGCGAACCGTATTTTTCTAATAAATATTTGTCTGCATTTGGAATGTAAGAGAAGACGAACATTAGGAATAAAAAGAGTGGGACGAGAAGTGCCCAAACGTTTATTGTTACCAAGGCAAATCCTGCAACCCATAAAATGTCACCGTAATAGTTAATATGAATGGCATATTTAAATAATCCGCCTCTATAAAGTTTACCTTTGTTTGCTGGATCGGCTTTAAAAGGTTTTCGTAGCAACTCAGAAGTTGTGTTAATGAAGCTACCAGCTAAGAAGAGGACTATTCCTATAACGTACATGGCGATATTCGAGTCTGCTTGACTGTACACTGTGAATAAGGGGAAACCGATGTAATAGATTGCAAATGCTAAACTGTTTCCGATGGATTCTTTCCAACTAATTCCACGTGGTAACCAGATGAAAAGCATCGCATTTAAGCGAAGGAAGGTAATTAGTAAAAAGATGATAATCGTATAGCGTATGTAGTTATCTAAGGTAGCATCGCGATAGAGAATAAAAAATGCGAGAATCAAATAAATAATCTGCGTAATGAATATGAATACCTTCGCAGCAGTCGTTTTTTGATGTATGCCGTACATGTTTACATCACTCCTTTTCTAGGAATATTTTATTCGTTTATTGTAGCATACGGCGAGTCAAATAGCTGGGGTGACGAAAAAATCGCAGGTCCCGTAAATCATTTGGGAACCTGCGATTTTTTTAGCTATAGCGTACGATAATTGCGTCGCCGCGCGTTTCGTCATATTGCACCCAGACGGAGTCACCAGAACGGGGGCTTGCGGTGGGCTCGATAGTTCCGACAGAGATGTAGCGACGGCCGTTAATGTCGAGTTCAACACGTGCTACGGGTCGTTCGCTTCTTGTGTAGCCAAGATAGTTTACGGAAGATATGACGGCGGAGCCTTCTTTTGCTTGGCTTAACCTTTTTCTTAAAGAAAAATCTTCCAGCGTGAACTTGATTGGGAGCGCCATTCCGATTTGCAGTGTCATCGTGTTTGGCACAAATTGGCTACTTTGGGTTGGAAAACTCGTTCCGTCTGCTTGAATGGTCAAGTCGAGCAGTGTCAATTTACGCCCGGAAATCGTTGCCGAAAGCGGCTTAACTGCGGTAACCGTGCCTTCTAGTGCAACCGAATCGGTATCGTTATATGCCGTGTTATACGCGAGTATGCGCGAAATGCCGCCAGTTTCCATTAATTCCGCTGTTTTGCCGATTTCAAAACGGAATCCGTCCGGCTCAACAGCTGGAACATGGTATACCTTGCTATTCGCTTGGAATTCGAGTTCGACAGCGGTGCCACGGTTTGCCGCGCCATATGAACGCACAGCAGTGAGTTTGGCATTTGAAATGCGTTCTTCTTGTGCCGTTGTTTCCGTTGCCACGTCCGCTTCGTCCACGAACATAGCTTTATTTTTTTTCGGATTGTAGCGAATCATCACTTGCTGTCCAATCGGAATTTGCGTCAATACAGAAACAACGCGATGGACCTCGACTTCTTTCTTTTTCCCTTCGTAGATAAAGCTCAGTAAGAAACGAACTCTAGGCTGATTATTTATGTAGACGCCCGTTTCGTTTGCTGACACAATTGTAGCCGGCAAAACAACTGAGTCTTTTTTGTTGCGCTTATTGGCCGATTTACGAATAATTGTTCCGGAAACGCCCAATAAAATCAGCATGAGCGGAATGAACAGCCAGACTATCCAATTGATGGCGAGCGCCGGGTATTCTTTCAGGAATCCAAGGAATGAGCCCAATTTGCCGGTCATTTTTTGGTCCCACGCACTGACGTCTGCCGAAGCAATGATTTGCGCTTTGCCCGTTTCCAAATTGAACATGCCGGTCGTTTTGCCCGCTCCGTCATAGTACAGCTCTTTCGCATTTTCGTCTTTATAAAAAAGTGCGTTTCTATCCGCTAAATCTTCGTAGTTCGCTTTTTCAAATAGCGCGCTGACATCTGTTAAGCCGCTGTTCAGTTCATTCAATAAATACGCCGTGATACCGCCTTGCGTCTCATCTTCTGTGCTTGAGCCGATGAGCAAACTTTCTTTTGAATTCAGCGGAATGATGAGCGATTGATAAAGCGGTTTTGGTGTTATGAGCTTTTGTCCTGCACGAAAATCAGTGGGATTGATGTGGTAAATTTCTTTAGGGTACGATGTATCAACTTCCAGCAATTGATTTTTACTTAACCCTGTGTCTGCTAAAAATGGTTTTTGAATAGCTACATCTGAGTTCCCTTGTGCGATGGAATACGTGTTTTGGTTATTTAAAAGGCCACTTAATTGTACGGTGGAATCATCTTTTAAATTTACTAGCCAATAAGGTAATAGATTTCCATTATTTCCGTAGATAAGCGAAATACTTGTTGGCCTTGCTGATAAGCGTTTATCGTCTGCCAAATTTATAGCTGTAGCTTTGCCGTTTTGCACTTGGATATAATAGGTATCCGCCTTGTTTTCTGCACTAATAATGAGGCGCCCACGGTTCTGATAACTATTCGTTTTAAGGTAACTATCTAGTATGATTTCTTGTGATAGGATATTTTTCATGGTGCCATTTGCGTCAATTTGATGCAATTCGAGCTGTTCGTCTTCGGTTTTTGTTGCGATGACAAACGCGCCGTTTTGATAACTTGGAACCGCTTCTTTGAAAATATTAGAATCGAAAGTAAAGGTTTTTTCGATTGTTTGATCGTGCACGTCATATAGATTCGCGAGCAAGTCATCTTCGTTTGGCACAACTAACATTTTCTTCCCTTTTTCAAATAAAAGAAGATGCTTGGACTCTTTTATGTCGTTTTTTTGTGCCACCTGATAATCTTGGTAACTGTTGTAGACAGCTACAGACAGCACTATGGCTGGTATGAAAAAGAATAGTAATGGTTTAATCGTAAACGCCTCCCTTTGACGATGATGTATATAAGTGAACCTGTTTACTATTATACTATAAGATTGTCGGTTATTTTGCTGAAATATGAAGTAGTAAGGAGCGCAGCGTTAGCTAAAATGGAAGAAATACGAGAAAAACGAGATTTTTGTCATAACAAATTTTAAAAATTGTATCAAAATAATGATTTTTCGAAGCAAAAACTGCTATTTTGGTAAAAAAATTCACAAATTAGACACAACTTAGATGGATGTTGCTGCCGCAGTCAATTGGATTGAAAACAGCATGCTACATCTTCGCTGTGACTTGAAAAATGCATTGCTTATTTGGCATAAGCCAGCTATATTAAGAGCTGGTTCAATATTTTTCAAGGAGGACAATTATGAAAAAGTTCATTGGTGTCGTAAGCATTATCGTAATTTTAATGTTACCGCTTACTTCCTCTTTTTCGGCAAAAGCTGCAACTGGGAGCTACGGAGCAGGATTGACAGTGAAGTCAAAAATAACAACACGAGCAACCAATAAATCACTTAACTTCTTTCCTTATACAGATGACGATATACTGACTTATGAAGCACAAATGAGTATGAGTGGAAACTTTAAATCATGGGGACAGACCATTCACTTGGATAAAAATGACAAAATCGAGTTAACTAAAGCGCCAGAAATTGTGACAACTGGGGGTATTACGTCCGCAGATGTGAATGTAGAATATTCAAATGATGGTGTGAATTTTGAAACGGGAACACCTAGTGAAACGAATCGTTATCGCTGGGTAAAATATACGGTTACACAAGATGTAAAATGGGACACGACAACGCAACGTGTTCAGCTTTTCTTTGACGCTAAAAGTATTGCCAAAGAAGGCTTAACAGAAACGGATTTTAATCAAACAACGGGACATCAAGCGGAAGGACAATATTTTGCGACAGGGCGTGACGATAATCGCACGCGTACAACAAATATGTCGTATATGCCAACAGTGTTTTTCAAAAATCCTAAGATTTATGGGCAAACATTTGAGCGTTTAACGACCGAACATGGTATTCAAGGTTCATGGAGTACGCCAGCACCAAATAATCCGTTTGTATCTGGGATTGACGTTTTTTTATATGATAAAAATGACAATTTAATCGGGCAAACTGTTTCCGATCAAAATGGTTATTATGAATTCGATAAAATTTCGCGAACAGATGTGTACTACACGCACTTCAATGATCCGCAAAATCGTTATTATATGAGTTTCGTGCTGCGTTCATCAGACCCAGCAACGGCTGACCCAGGCGACTATGCTTGGTATAGTTTTGAAGGTAGTGATCAAACGGTTAGCGGAATTCAGTCTATTTACGATAGCGCCCGAAATAAGCAACTTAGGAAAGTAGAAAAGGCCATTGAAATCGAGACGCAAGATATTCACTATCGCATTGGTGACGAAAAACCAAATCTACGCCTCGGCGTAACGAAAGCCTATGATCGTTTTGAAGGAGACTTAACACAGTTCCGCCTTTATCACCAAGATGGCATGTTATTTTATGCAGATAGTCATAATGTGAATTGGGACGTTCCGGGTGTTTACCCAGTACAAGTCAGAATAATGAATATGAACGGTGCTTTCGGATATGGCGGTTCTCAAAACTCAACAACCACAGGCACGTTCAATGTGATTGTGACGAATTCGCTAGCACCAGTAATTGAGGCGGGCGATAGCGAAGTCTATATTGGCGAAAGTTTTGACCCGATGAAAGATGTCCGAGCAACTGATCCTGACGATGCAAGCGATATCACGGACCGGATTGTCATCGATGATAGTGCGGTAAACCTTCATGCGGTGGGAAAATATCCGATTAAATACAGTGTGACAGATAAAGACGGCGACAGCATAGAGAAGACGGTGTATGTCACTGTGCGCGACTTTACGATTGATGCGAGCGACGTCGAATTGTATGTCGGTGATGCGTTCAATCCGCTTGAACACGCTACAGCAAACGATTCCGTTGCGGGTGATATAACGAGCGATATCCGCGTCAAAGCAAGCAATGTCGACACCACGCAAGCTGGGAAGTACGCGGTCACTTACACGGCGACAAATCCAGACGGTCGTACAATCGAGAAAACCATTGCGGTCACAGTAAAAGACAAGGCAAGCCCTTTAATCCTTTTACCTCCTGAAAAAAGCAAGCCAGCGCCACCAAATGAAAATGCGAACAACGTAAAAGTCACGCCAATCAATGAAAAACCCATTACTAAAAGCTCGCTTGAAAAACAAGCGACAAGTTTACCGAAAACAGGAGATACAAATTCGCCATTTATAATTTTAGCTGGCCTTACGCTAGTTTTAGTTGCAATAAAAAGCAAGAAGCATCATTTCTGATGCTTCTTGCTTTTTTTCATCTCAATTTCCACAAAACCGCGGACACTATTTGTTAAAAAAACGCGTGAAGCCAGCTGTAAATCGCGGAACGTCAAAACTTGCTCAGAAATTTCCCCCTCTTCAAGCAAAGCCTGCCGAAAAATTCCGGGCAAAAGTCCGCACGAAAGCGCTGGTGTCACAAGTTTCCCGCCGATTTCCAAAACAAGGTTTCCGGAAATGAACTCCGTAAGCTCCTCTTTTTCGTTATAAAGCAAGGTTTCCGTGACATCTGGTTCACGCAGCTCCTCGTACATTTCGCGGCGGGTCGTTTTATGCGCCAAAAACGAATTTCGCGGTAGCGGTTCTGATGCAATTTTGGCCGTCCAGACGGGTGTTGTACAACTTATTTCCTGTACATCAAAAACAAAATCGCCGTTTCGCTTTAGCTCGGCCCGAAATTTAAACACGCCATTTGAATGCTCTGCTGCGGCCGTTTGCCACAATGAACGTGCGGCAGAACGCTCGAACGGCAACGCCCAAATTTGCGCGCTTTTTTCCATACGATCCAAATGGGCCTGAAGCCGTTTTAACTCCCCATTTTCAAGCCGCAAACTTTCAATTAATTCCACCGGCGGAAAAGCATCTGCCAAAACGGCCGATTTCGCTTCAATTTCTGCAAACTCCGCCGCCGCGTCTGAATCCCAAACAATGCCGCCACCAACCCCGTAACGCGCCACATTTGCTCGTAAATCAATTTGAATCGTCCGAATCGGCACACTCCAAATCATGTCCCCGTCTGGTTTCACGTAACCAATTGCGCCGCAGTAGACTCCGCGCGCCGAAGTTTCGAGCTCGGTAATGAAATCCATCGTGTTTTTCTTCGGCGCCCCTGTAATCGAGCCACATGGGAAGAGCGCTTCAAAAATCTCAAAAAGCGATTTCTCAGACGCCAGTTCCGCTGTCACCGTGGACGTCATTTGCCACACCGTCGGATACGGCTCAAGCTCGCATAATCGCGGCACGCGCACAGAACCCGGGCATGCAATTTGGCCAAGGTCGTTTCGCAGCAAGTCGACAATCATCACGTTTTCCGCCCGATTTTTTTCGTCGTTCGCCAGAAAATCCCGTCTCACCGCGTCCAATTCCGCCGTGTCCCCCCGTCGAACCGTGCCTTTCATCGGCCGCGTCGTCACTTTCCCCTTTTCCACCTTGAAAAAAAGCTCAGGTGAAGCAGAGAGAATTTGATGCGCGGCGGTCGTAAGCATGGCCGTGTACCGTGCCTCGCTTTGTTCGCGTAGGTGCCTGTAGGCTGAGCCCGCCTCAAATCCTGCCAGCACGGGGCTGTTTAAGCGTAGCGTAAAGTTCGTTTGATACGTATTTCCGGCCGCAATTTCCGCGCGAATGCGCGCAATGCGTGACTGATATTCAGGAAAAGTCATATCTGCGGTAAACGCAAAAGTCGGTTTAATACGCGGTGGCGCCTCAAAATTTGGAACCGGCGAATCAAATACCCCAAACCAAACGAGCGGCAAATTTTTATCCGCACAAAAGGTCCGCAAATATTCATTGAAGGCAGGCGCCGCTTCGTAGCTCACAAAACCCGCAATATAATAGCCGTCTTTCCGCCATTTCTCCGCCCGCTGAAAAACAGCCGCCACTTCCGCATGTGTGAACGCCATTAAAATTTCCTTCGGCTCACTAAAACACATTGTCTGCCCTTCAAAATCAAAACGCAACTGATTTTCCATACGCCACCTCTAAAAAGTTTTTCAAAATATGATGTCCATGCTCTGATAAAATGGCCTCTGGGTGAAATTGCACGCTATAAATGGGAAGCGTCCCATGTTCCATCGCCATTAAAACGCCGTCCTGTGTCCAAGCCGTTTCAATTAGCGGTGCCAGAACCCCAGTTACCGCAAGCGAATGATAGCGCGCTACATCAAACGTGCGAGGCAAATTGCGGAACAATTGCGATTCATTATGCGTCATGGCACTTGTTTTGCCGTGAACAATTTCGGGGGCAGAAACAACACGTGCACCGAAAAATGTGCCAAGCATTTGATGCCCCAAGCAAATCCCTAAAATGGGTTTTTTATCAAAATAACGCTCTATAAAAGCCAGTGTTTCCGGATAATCGGTCGGTTTCCCGGGGCCTGGTGACAATATGACGCCCTCATAATCATCTAACTGGGTGAGAAGAGGTAAATTCTCCGAAAAGACGACGTTCATGTCTGCGTTTAGTTCCAAAAAATATTGATAAAGGTTATATGTAAATGAATCGTGATGGTCGATGATAAGTAACATTGTCCGCCCCCCTTTTTTTTCGCTACTATTTCTTTTATAGCAAATTCAAGCAGGTTATACAAGTTAAGTTTGAACTTTTCGCCGTGGTGGAATGAAATAGAAAAAGCATCATTTTGGAGGGATAGAAATGCGAAACGAGCTGGAGGAACGAATTTTAAATGTGTTAGATGATCATAAAATCGGTGTTATGGCTACAGTGAAGGATAAATATCCACACGTGAGATACATGACTTTTTTTCATAAAGGGCTAACGCTCTACACGGCAACGTTAAATACGCTTCCGAAATTGGACGAGGTGGAGCGAAATCCGCATGTTTCAGTACTTATCGGCTATGAAGGTGAACATGTAAAGACGGCTTTCGTTGAATTTAATGGTCGTGTTGTTGTAGAGCAAAATGAAGCGATTGTTGAAAACATTTGGGAACAAATCAACTCGGAATGGGTGGATAAAAAGCAACCTGGTTTTACGGTACTGAAAATCATTCCAGAGCAGATTCGCTTGTTTGACCTACCCACGGAGGAGCCAGAAGTACTGGATTTAATTTAAAGGCTTGAAAAAATCTCTTGAATGGTTTAGAATACAACTAAATTGATAAAAGAAAACGTTGACAAGAAATAGTACCAAATTTTTTGTTTGTGAGAGAGCAGATGGCTGGTGAAAATCTGTAACAAAAATTTGCGAATCCCTCTTGGAGTGAATGGTGGAACACATTTTGTTAGTAAATCATTCCGGTGCGAACCGTTAAATCCAAATGAAGCTGGAGATTTTCACAATCTCAACTAGGGTGGCAACGCGGATATCAACCTCCGTCCCTTCTCTGTATATTTGTACAGGAAGGGGCGGAGGTTTTTGTTGCGGCTCTTAGTGCTTCAGCACTTAGAGCCGCAATATAAGACCGAGCAAAGCGAGGTGTTAATCCATCAAAAGTCTCTTAGAACTTCAGCACTTAGAGCCGCAATATAAGACCGAGCAAGGCGAGGTGTTAATCCATCAAAGCTCTTAGAACTTCAGCACTCAGTCTACCCACCCGCCCAACCAAGCAAACATACACCCCAACACCATATAATCAAAGGAGGAAAAAATCATGTTAGACGTAAAATTACTAAGAAACAACTTTGAAGAAGTGAAAGCAAAACTCGCGCATCGCGGTGAAGACCTCGGTGATTTTGAAAAATTTGGCGAACTAGACGCGCGTAGACGTACGCTAATACTCGAAACCGAAGCCCTTAAATCAGAGCGTAATGCCGTTTCGGAACAAATTGCTGTTTTAAAACGCAACAAAGAAAATGCCGATGCAAAAATTGAGGAAATGCGAATTGTTGGCGATAAAATTAAAACGCTCGATATTGAACTGAAGGACATTGATGAAAAATTAAACGCGATTTTGATGGCAATTCCAAACATTCCGCACGAATCAACTCCGATTGGCGAAACAGAAGATGACAATGTAGAGATTCGCAAATGGGGCGAACTTCCAAACTTCAACTTTGAACCAAAAGCGCACTGGGATTTAGGCACGAACCTTGATATTTTAGATTTTGAAGGCGCCGGCAAGGTAACTGGAAGCCGCTTCGTATTTTATAAAAAGCTCGGAGCACGCCTTGAACGCGCGCTTTTAAACTTCATGATGGACCTTCATTCCGAAGAGCATGGCTACGAAGAGATGCTTCCGCCGTACATGGTGAATCGCACGAGTATGACTGGGACAGGCCAGCTTCCGAAGTTCGAGGAAGATGCTTTTCTTGTTGAAAAAGAGGATTATTTCTTGATACCAACAGCTGAAGTCCCAGTGACAAATTACCACCGGGATGACATTTTAAAAGCAGAAGACTTACCGCGCAAATACACGGCGTTTAGCGCGTGCTTCCGCTCAGAAGCAGGTTCTGCGGGTCGCGATACACGCGGACTAATCCGCCAACACCAGTTCAACAAAGTCGAATTGGTCCAGTTCGTAAAACCAGAAGATTCCTACGAGGCGCTCGAAAAGTTAACGAACAACGCAGAAGAAGTTTTAAAACGATTAGAACTCCCGTATCGCGTGCTTAGCATGTGCACCGCCGACCTAGGTTTCACAGCAGCCAAAAAATACGATTTAGAAGTGTGGATTCCAAGTTACGGGACGTACCGCGAAATTTCTTCTTGCAGTAATTTCGAAGCTTTCCAAGCACGCCGCGCCAATATCCGTTTCCGCCGTGAACTAAACGGCAAGCCTGAATTCGTGCATACATTAAATGGATCCGGCCTAGCAATTGGTCGCACAGTCGCTGCCATTTTAGAAAACTATCAAGAGGAAGACGGCTCAATCCGCATTCCAAAAGCACTTCAATGCTATATGGGTGGAATTGAGAAAATCGAAGCACCTAAATAATTAGATTTTGTTCCGTCAAAATAAAAAAGCATCATTCAGTAATCATGCCATCTCGAAAAAGGGGCTTTACTGGAATGATGCTTATTTTTTATTTATGTCCCAAACTCTTTTTTTGTAGGTTTGTACTTCTAAGACCAGACGCATTTTTTCTAGTAGTTGCTAAGTTTTCTGGTTCTATCTTATTAATAGAAGTTAAAACAACTAATCCAAGGTTTCGTTCCACGTCTTGAGCGGTTTTAATTGTATTATCAAACAGATTTCTAATGAACATAATTATAATGCCAAGTATTAATCCAAATGCTACTGAAAGAGCTAACATTATAGATTTGTGTGGTTTTATAGGAGCCATTTTAGGGCTATAAACAGCGGGCGATAAAGTATAAACATTATTGACGTTCATGATTTTTGGTATGGTCTTACTAAATATATTAACAGTTTCATTTGCGATTTTAACAATATCTTTTGGATTAGAGCCTTCTACGCTGACTTGTATAACTTGAGAATCAGTAGGACTTGTTACGGTAATCATTTGGCTTAGTTCATCGACGGAGTACTTGTTATCCATTAAGCTTGAAACTTGGGATAAAATACGCGGACTTTCCATGATGGAAGTATAGGTATTTACAAGTTTTAGATTGGCTTGCACATCTTCTGCTTGGGAAGTGCTTTTTTCAGAATTCGCTTGATTGATAAGCACTTCAGATTCACTTTTATAAATGGGTACAGAAAAAAAATAGAGATAGATAACCATTACTAATAAACTAGCACAAGTACTAAAAATAATAATCCACTTGTTTTCTTTCAAAATATTCCATAATTGACTTACATCTAGGGTATTTTCCATGGCTTCCTCCTGGTTTTATCAACACTAAAAATGCTTTCCGTGATTTCTAGGCTGATTCTAAAATAATGTAGTGCTAACGAGAAGAGAGTTACAACCTTTTTGTTGCATAACCAATCCATATATCTATCGCGCGTAAATATTAAAAGATGTGTATATTTATTGGTCATTTTTCGTGCATGTTGTTAATTTTATCACAAAGGAACTAACTGCTACATTTTAGCACTATTTATGTAGCTTGAGAAGAGCTGAAATCACACTTTAGTAGCTTATTTATCTATATAGGCCTAAAAATGGGGCGAAAATGTGACAGTTTATTTTATGAGGGCTGTGTAAGGGCTTAATCACGTTGACAAGCATTAAGAGGCGTAGTATATTTTAACACAAGGTTAATTTTATAATTACAGCTAAAGAAAAGAGGTCAATTTAATATGCCGGGTTTTTTTGGATTTATTTCAAATAAAGAAACAGCATTAGAAAAAGATATAGAGATTTATGACATTATTGAGGCAAACGATAACCTTATTGAAGAAAAAAATACAGTGAATACACCAAATTTATATGGTCGTTTTTTTAGAAATACAGTTAAAAAATTTGAACAAGATAAGACTTTTTCTCAAAATGAGGAAGCGTTTTTTATTGTCGACGGGGTAATTTTAAATAAACTTGATTTAATGGAAAAATATGAAATTAAAGATCGGAATATGTTTTCCTTAACGCAAAAGATGGCTCAATCTGCATCTAAGCCATTCTTTAATGAATTTCGCGGACATTTTTCAGGGGTGTTTTTAGACAAAACATCACATACTTTTAATCTATACACAAATCATATCGGAAATAAGGAAGTCTTTTATTATTTAGACAAACAGACAGATATTTTGTATTTTGGTACGGATATAGACATTCTTGTGAAGTTGGTGCATAAACATGCAGGCAAACGTTTCAAACTAAAAAAGAATGCAGCGTATAGCATGATTACGCATTCCTATACATTATGTAATGATACGCTTTTCGAAGACATGTACCGATTAACACCAGGACATTATTTACAATATTCAGCCAATGGAATTGAAAAAAAATGCTATTTTGAAATAGATAATACGCCAATCGATATTACAGAAGAAGAAGCAATGGCTAAAATCGACGAACTCTTTAGAAATTCTGTAAAACGTTCTTTTGAAAAAGATAAGGAATATGGCTACAAGCATATAGCCGCTTTAAGTGGTGGTTTAGACTCAAGAATGACGACATGGGTTGCGCATGATATGGGCTATACAGACACATTAAGTTATACTTTTTCACAAACTGATTATATGGACGAAACGGTTCCAAAGAAAATGGCGAGTGAATTGAAAAATGAATGGCTGTTTAAGTCACTAGATAATGGGATATATTTGTACAAATACTTTGAAGAAGCGGTGAAGATTTCTGGAGGTAGATGTCAAAGCTGTAGTATCACGCCTACGCTTAGCATGGCTAACACGTTAAACATGGATCAATTTGGTATTGTTCATACGGGGCATCTAGGCGGTGCTATTTTAGGAACGTATTATGAAAAAGGTAGGAAGCAAGAATTCCATCCTGGTTCAGGTGCGAACTCGACGCGTTTGATTGAGAAAGTTCAATATACGGAAGAAAATTCCTTCCATTTAAAAGATAAAGAGATTTTTAAACTGTATAATCGCGGTTTTACTGGGAATCTTATGGGCTTAAAACCATTTCTTAAAACGACGGAAGCCATTTCGCCGTATACGGATGTTGAATTTATGTCGTTCACTTTGACGTTACCATTTAAATACCGTACAGGGCATAACATTTACATTAAATGGATTAATAAATATTATCCAGAAGCTGCGAATTTCGTTTACGATAAGGTAAAAGGAAAAATTAATAGAAAATTAATTAGAGTTAAGGGTGTATCAATTCCTTGGACGAGTATTCCTGCAGCGTTTGTAAAACTTGTGAAAATCAAGCTAGGTTTGAAATTGAATTCCAAGAATCATATGAACCCTATTGACTATTGGGCGAAAATCAACCCAGATTTAAGTAATTTCTACCAAGAATCATTTAATAAAAATATCGATTTAATTAAAGATGAAGAACTAAAGAAAGACTGTCAATTTGCATTTGAGTCGGGGAATTCAATGGAAAAAGACCAAATCATTAGTTTTATGGAGTTTTTGAGAATTATGAAAGGGTATATGGAATAAATTCATATATTCTTCAATCGACTTTATGCGTATTTTTTGTTCGCTAATTGTTAGAAGATGGTGCACATCTTATCAATTATTGCGTCCAACTTGTTGTTTGCTTATCTCGAAGTTTGCCTAGGTAATTCTTAACGCCGATGCAGACAAAAAGTTAATTTTGCTTGAAGGGGTACCGCAGAGAGGACATCTAGGCTATGAAAAAAAGTAACAGCATTTTAAATAAATTTTTATCGATTTCGATTGGGAGCTGGGTAGCTCTTATTATTGGATTCATTAGTACACCGATTGCAACGCGGTTAATTTCACCGGATCAGTTTGGTAAGGTGTCAATGTTTTTGCTAGCAGCTGAAATACTAGGCGCTGTGGCATTATTAGGCGCTGACCAGAGTTTTAACCGCTTTTTTTATGAAGAAGAAGAGGATAAGCGAAAGTATTTATTGTTAATTTGCTTGAAGCTTTCTATGCTTGCTTTTGCGATATTGTCAATCGGCGTATTGATTTTTTATAAAGATATTTCGAATTTTATCTTCTCATACGTTAGTTTTTGGCTAGTACTGCTACTTGTTTTGTATGCACTTTTACGGATAATTAATACGTATGCGTCCGTAGTTGTTAGAATGCAGCAGAAAGGTAAAGTGTTCTCGTTTAAACTCATTTTGAGTAAGTCGCTTGAGTTTGCTGGGATTTTGATGTTCGCCTTTTTCTTAGGGAATCAATTTGAAGTTATTATTTATGCTTATATGTTTAGTATGGCGGTTGTTTCGATCGTTATAATCGGAGTGGAGCACAAGTTTTGGAATTTCTTTAAAAAAGGAAGTATTAAAATTAAAAGCCACTCGTCTGATATTCTGAAATACGGCGTTCCGCTAATGGTGACGCTCTTAATGACGATGCTATTTGAATCCATTGACCGAATTGCGATTAAACAATGGTCGAATTACACTGAAATTGGTTTGTATTCTGCGGCTTTTAAAATTGTGACGATTTTAAACACGCTACAACTTAACTTTACTGCGTTTTGGGTGCCTTTAAGTTATGAGAAATTTAAGGAGAACCCGAATAATACTAAGTTTTTCAAGGATATGCAAGTGGTCGTTAGTTATGCCATGTTAATTATCGCAGTGTTAGTCGTGATGTTTAAAGACGTTATTGTTCTTATGCTTGGAAGCGAATATGGTGGTGCCGCACAAATTATGCCATTCTTAGTATTTGTTCCAGTGCTCTACACGATATCAGAAGTAACCGTAGTAGGAATTAATTTTTATAAAAAAACGAAGCTCCATATCCTTATTGTGGCTCTAGTATGTTTATGTGGAGTTATAGGAAACTTGTTGCTCGTGCCATATATAGGTGCAACAGGAGCCGCGATATCTACAGGCCTATCCTATATCGTATTCTTTTCACTAAGAACTTATTTCTCATTAAGGTACTTTAAAGTAAGTTATAAGCTGTTTCAATTATATGCAAGTATTGCGCTGTTAGTAGGCTATGCCTTTTATGCGACTTTTGTAAAAGATATATGGAGTTCGTTCTTTATTGGAGTCGTTCTATTAATTGTCATTTCGGTGATGTATCGTGGCACTGTGAAAATGATGTGGCAAAAATCAATGGGAATTGTAAGGTCATTTTCACGAAAAGGGTAAAAAGGGTTCTTCATTTTAGAGTAAACCTATATTGTGATTGAAAATGTTTTGATATATACTAAAAAACGGGAAAATTTATAGAAAAAATAAAGATGTGTAAGGATGTAATTGTCATTAAAAACAGACCTCTAAACGTATATATTTTTATAATACTAACTGTAGCCTGCCCAATTATAGACATGATAAATGGTTTCTTTCTAGCATCAGGAACTTCTACACCTATAGGAATGGTTTATCGATTTGGATATTTTGCTTTCTTAGTTTTAATGATTATTGTTGAGAAACTTCCGAAAACATATTATACCTATCTAACCATTTTCTTTATACTCGGAAATTTATTAATGTTTTGCTTGCAAGGTATTTTCTTGAAGAATAGTCCCGCGTGGATATTCGCAGACTTTTCGGTGTACATTAAATATTTCCTGTGGGTGCTAATTCCTTATTATGTTTATCAGCGGAGAGAAATTTTCAAAACCATTAATTTTGAAAATATCTTTCTTGCATTAGGCTCTTTGCTCACAGCAGAACTTTTGATTCCGTATGTTTTAGGTGTCGGGCGTCAAACTTATTCAACAGCAGGAGCAGGATATAAAGGCTTTTTCTTTGAGCAAAACTCCATTTCATTTGCGCTTATCATTACACTCACAATAACGACGCATGTCCTTATTAAAGAGCTACAAAAAAGATGGGGCAAGAAAGTGTTCTTTTTACTCTTACTTTTTGCTGGAAATGTAGTGAGTTTATTCCTTTTGGCAACAAAAACGGTCGTTGTGTACGCGGTTCTGACTGTTGCGTACCTTTTAATTAGAGTAGTTTTCAAAAAACATTACCATTCAAATGTGCAGCGAGCTTTTGTTTGGCTTACGGCCATGTTTGCAGTAATCTGGATATTCTTTAGAGGAATTCAATCAGCGACAGAACTTGTCGCAGGTTCCGTTACTCGGATGCAATATTTTTACAGAGTCTATGATGGTGATTTGCTTCGCTTGCTGTTTAGTTCTAGAAACGTATTTTTAGAAGGTGCCGCCAAGTTATTCTTTAATGATCCCAATTTTGCGTTCACTCTTTTTGGTGGACAAGGATTCCAGTATCGTTTTGAGAAATTTGGGCGTTTAGGCGTTGTTGAAATGGATTTCTTTGATTTATTTTTCGGTATGGGACTTATCGGAACGGCGTTGTTTATTTTTATGATGCTGTATTTCATCTTCCGCGCTTTTAAACGCAAAATGAAATCAATTTATACGTTTGCGCTAGTCATTACATTAGTCTATATCTTTTTTGTTGGACACGTTCTGTTTTCTGCAATGTCGGCAACGTTCCTCGGCTTAATTTGTGCAGGAATTATTTTGGCAAGTAGCAAAAAGGATGATGACGGTGCAAAATTAGAGCTCGACCAACCCGAAAACAATACATCAACCTAATTTTGCGTGAAGTTTAGAGGTTTTTGACATGTCGGCGGCCATTTAAAATGGCTGCTTTTTTTGTTTTGAAAAATACACAACTTATCCATATCTTTCTAGGCGGATTTATGGTATTTTTAAACATGTTGATTCAATTTTGAAAGGAGGGAAATAAGATGAGAAAAGCAATTGCTGAATTTATTGGAACTTTTGTTTTAGTATTGTTTGGTACCGGGACGGCTGTTCTAGGCGGCGGGATTGAAGGCATTGGCATTCCAGGCATTGCGCTTGCATTCGGTTTATCGATTGTGGCGATGGCGTATAGTATTGGAACAATTTCCGGGTGTCATATTAATCCGGCGGTTTCCATTGCGATGTTTGTCAATAAACGTTTGTCTGCGAAAGACTTGGCTGTATACATAGTAGCGCAAATTTTAGGTGCCATTGTGGCGACGCTAACACTGCGTACGTTCTTAATTTCTTCAGACTTGGCCACTACTAACTTAGGGCAGAATGGTTTTGGGAACTTAACTGCTTCAGGCGCGTTTCTAGTAGAAACTATTTTAACGTTCGTTTTTGTTTTAGTTATTTTAATTGTAACAGGAAAAAATGGGAACGCACCGTTTGCTGGTCTAGTTATTGGTCTAACACTCGTTTTAATCCACTTATTAGGTATTCCATTAACGGGTACATCTGTGAATCCGGCGAGAAGTATTGGCCCGGCACTATTTGCTGGCGGCGAAGCACTTTCGCAACTTTGGCTGTTCATCGTAGCACCGATTGTCGGTGGCGCACTTGCGGCTATTGTAAGCAAATTCGCGTTTAATAGTGAAGAGAAGTAAATAAAAAAACCACGAATTTTCGTGGTTTTTTTATTGCAATTGTTGCTCGGCGAAAGAAGCATAGAGCGGGTGGCTTTCGACTAATTCGGTGTGCGTTCCGCGTCCTGTAATTCGCCCGTTTTCAATGAAGAGGATTTGGTTTGCTGACACGATGGTCGACAGGCGATGCGCGATAACGAAAGTTGTTCGGCCAGACATTAAGTTCGCGAGTGCTTGCTGCACAATTTGTTCGGACTGGCTGTCTAGGCTGGCCGTTGCTTCGTCAAGCATTAAAATTTTAGGATTTCTTAGGAAAGCACGTGCAATCGCAATTCGTTGTCGCTGCCCGCCAGAAAGCTTAATGCCGCGTTCGCCCACTTCAGTTTGCATTTTTTCTGGCAACTTCTGAATAAATTCATCGGCGTAGGCAAGTTTTGTGACGGCCCACAATTCGTCTTCGCTCACTTCGCGGTCTAAGCCGTAGGTCAAATTGTCGGCGATTGTGCCGGATAGCATAGCACTTTCTTGTGAAACGTAGCCAATTTGGGAGCGCCAAGACTTGGTCGAAATCGCTGTAAGCGGTGTGTCGCCAACGTAAATCGCCCCGGTCGCAGGCTCGTAGAAGCGTTCTAAAAGGGCGAACAAAGTCGATTTTCCGCCACCACTTGGACCAGCAAAAGCCACAACCTCACCCGGATTCGCAGTAAAGCTGATGCCGTCAAGAATGGTGTCACTGCCCGCATACGCGAAGGATACATCTTCAATATGAACTTTTTCCCCCGAAATATCTTTTTCAACACCATTTTGAAGTTCTTCACTCTCTTGGTCTAAAATCTGTGAAATTCGTTCGGTGGCTCCTTTAGATTTCTGTAGTTGCGTGAAGAATGTGACAAACGATGTGACTGGCACAATAATTTGAAACAAATAAAGCAGAAAGGCGATAAGCGTTCCGGTTGAGAGTGTGCCAGAAGTGACACGGATACCGCCATAACCAATGATTGCTACGATAACCCCCATGACGACAAAGAAAATGAGCGGAGCGAGGACAGACACAACTTTTGCCTCGCGAATACCAAATCCAAACAAGCGATTGATACCTTCTGAACCACGTTTTTGCTCTAAATCTTCCGCGTTTGATGCCTTCACTAGACGTGCTTCTGACAACGTTTGACTAATCATACCCGTAAAGTCGGCGGTTTCCTTTTGAAGGCCTTTGGAAATTTTGAACATGCGCTGCCCAAGCGGCGCTACGATTAGTGCGGTGACTGGGACGGCGATTAAAATAACGAGAGTCATTTTCCAATCCATGAAAAGTAAAATAGTGACGGCGCCGATAACCGAAATAATCCCTGTAACAAATTGCGGCAGATGGTCTGCGATAAGCTCTTTAAGTAAGACGGTATCATTAATCATTCGACTTACGGTTTCGCCAGTTTTGGTATTATCATAATATGGAACTGGTAAGTGAATGATTTTATTCCATAAACGAATACGAATGGTGGCTACCATTTTTTGCCCCATATAATTAAGTAAAAAAACAGAGAAGCCATTTGCGATTGCCTGAAGGACAAATGCGGCCACGATGATGGCAATTAAACTGCCGTTTATTTGTGATAATGAAAAGCCATCAATTAAATCTTTTGTAAAAAGTGGCACTACAAGGCCGGCGACGGTTGTAATGATGCTCGTGATTAAGGCAACACCGATAATCCAGTTCGCTGGTTTTACGGATCCTAGAAGACTGAAAAATTTGTTCCATGTATAGGTCGTTTCAGTTGTTTTTTTATTCATGTATTTTTCCCCCATTCCTGTTCTATTATATAGAGAAATTTCACGAAGTGCGTCATCCTTAAGAGGTAATTTTTTTAAGAAATGACAGTGAAAAATTGTCACAAATAATTCATTAATATTCGTTTTTAATCTAAAATTAGCTACAAATATAGATTTTCAAATCAACAAAGTGATTTAATTCACGATAGTTTGGTAGATTTTTGTATAATCGGAATATTATGCTAATTTGCTTGTGATATAATCATAGAACTAAAGCGTTCACAAGGAGGATCTATGTTTCCTGTCAAAACTGATCATGTTAACTTAGAATTGAAAAATTTATTAGAAATTTGCTACGAGCACCCAAGGTACAATGAAAATTGTTCCGTTTTCACTACCAAAAAAGGAGATATCCTCCAGACAGTAGGCGAGGACAAAAAGAAGATTTATTTTATTCTAGAAGGGTACTTTGGTGTTTTTATCCAAAGGAAGAATAAAAACGCACGTGAAACATTTTCGAAACAGGCCATCATTCGCTTTTTGCAGAAAGAAGATACATTTGGCTTACAATATTTATTTTCAGATAACTGGGAATCAAAGGTTTGTATTCAAAGTCTTGGAAAAGCAAAAGTAATGGAAGTGGATTGCACGTTTTTAAGAGGAATTCTTGAAGAAATTGATCCAAAGCGTAATTTTATTTTGGCGCAAATGGGTATCAAAATAAATGAATCAAGAGAGTTTTCGGAATTGAGTTTTTATAAAAAAGAAGAGCGAATTCGAAAAGCATTGCTTCAATGTGCAAATAAACTTGGGACTTTTTCACAAGATGGTATTATTTTGCCAAAAGAAATTACTCAGGAAGTTTTGGCTCGTTACACAAGTACATCACGCGAGTATGTCGCGTGCACAATCCAGGCTTTAACTAAAGAAGAGATTGTTCGTAATAAGCCGAAACCACTACTTATTTTGGATAAATCTAAATTATAGGGAATGAAGATGCAGCGGGCGATAAGCTGTATCTTTTTTGTTTTCTTCAATTTGCGTTATAATGGAACCGTAAATTTGAAAGCGTTTTAAATGAAGGAGGAATTGGCATGAAGTTTTTCATTGATACGGCAAATGTAGAGGAAATTAAGAGAGCTAGCCGGATGGGATTTATTGCTGGTGTGACGACAAATCCGTCGCTAATCGCGAAAGAAGGTCGGGATTTTGGCGAAGTGATTCAGGAAATTACAGCTATTGTAGATGGTCCAATTAGCGGCGAAGTAGTCAGTCTTGAAGCGGACAAGATGGTTGCAGAAGGTCGTGAAATCGCGAAAATTCATCCAAATATGGTTGTGAAAATCCCAATGACGGGCGAAGGCTTGGCGGCTGTCAAAGTCTTGCATGCGGAAGGGATTAAAACGAATGTGACACTCGTATTTTCGGCAGCACAAGCGTTACTTGCGGCGCGTTCAGGCGCAACTTACGTATCTCCATTTTTAGGTCGCCTTGATGATATCGGCCAGGACGGTTTAGAATTAATTCGCGACATCGCGGAAATTTTTGCTGTTCATGATATAGAAACGGAAATCATTTCAGCAAGCGTCAGACACCCCATCCATGTCATTGAATGTGCGCGAGCAGGTGCGGATATTGCTACAATCCCGTATAAAGTTTTCGAACAGATGCTAAGACATCCTTTGACCGACACAGGGATTGAGAAATTTTTAGCAGATTATGAGGCCTCAAAAAAATGAATCGCACCTATCTTGTGAAAAAAGAACATCATATGCACAGGCCGAACCCCCTTTTTGTTGGTAAAAATGAAGGCGTTTGGACCTTTCAAGAAGACGAGGACTACCCAGGCTGGATTTTTTGCAAAGTCAAGGCGTCGGGGCTAGAAGGCTATGTTCCAAAGCAAATACTTATCTCGGATGAAAGCGGGAAGTCTGCTACCGTTTCTGAAGACTACTCAGCGCGTGAGCTCGCTGTGAAACCAGGCGATAAAGTCGAAAGTAATCGCGAATTAAACGGCTTTGCGTGGTGCGTTGATGAGGACGGAATGGCTGGCTGGATACCGCTTGATAAATTAGCGTAAATTTCAAAATGAAATTTTTTAAGTTTCGAAAGAGTGATATAATGGTAGCCAAGCATTTGTTTTCAGATGTTTGGCTATTTTTGACGGCACAAATTGTTTGAGAAAAGAGGTTTTGAAGATGGAAAATGTCAAACAACTTCAGGCGGCGATTTTTAATGCGAGTAAAATTGTTTTTTTGACTGGCGCAGGCGTATCGGTACCTTCCGGAATTCCAGATTACCGGTCGAAAGACGGCCTTTACAAAGGGTATCAGAATCCGGAGTATTTACTTAGCGCCACTTGTTTGAAACGTGAGCCAGAATTGTTTTATGACTTTGTGACAAAGAATATGTATTATCCAAAAGCAAAGCCGAACGGGATACACTTGAAAATGGCGGAACTAGAGCGGGATAAAGCTATCACGATAATTACGCAAAACATTGATGGTTTGCATGAAAAAGCGGGTTCTAAAAAGGTCATTGATTTTCACGGGAACTTATATGATTGCTACTGTCAAAATTGTGGAGCAGCGATTCCCGCGGCGGAGTATTTGAAATCACGAATTCATGCGCAGTGCGGTGGTGAAGTCCGACCAAACGTCGTTTTATACGGTGAAGGCATTTCTGAAGAAGCCATTTCAGGCGCCGTTTTCGCAGTGCAAACCGCGGATTTGATCGTCATTGTGGGCACAAGTTTCCAAGTGAGTCCATTTTGCAATTTAATCGAGTATCGGAATAATCAGGCAGCCATTTTTGCGGTGAACAAAGAGGCATTACGGATTGCTGCTCCTGTTGAAATGATTCAGGCGGATGCGCTGCGGGTATTTGAAAGCCTTTAAGGGAAATCGGGCGCGCAGTTTTGACCAAAAGGGGGAGAACATGGTAAAATTTGAATAACTGGGAGCGTTTTCCAGTCAAAATTTTCTTTTATTAAGGAGTGGACGGCTACATGTCACCTGACCCCGAGAGTCAGCAGATTATTTTACAACTCATACTTATTTTGGTGTTAACTTTACTCAATGCATTTTTTGCTTCGGCAGAGATGGCGCTTGTATCTTTAAACAAAGGTCGGATTAAAAATCAGGCCGAGAATGGCGATAAGAAAGCAAAGAAATTGGTGACGTTAATTGAAGACCCGAGCAACTTTCTAGCGACAATTCAAGTGTGTATTACGCTTGCTGGTTTTTTCTCGAGTGCTTCGGCAGCGACAAGCATTGCCACCCGCTTTGAGTCTTATTTAGGCGGCGGAGCATTTGCAAAAGAAATGTCGATTATTATTGTCACAATTATTCTTTCCTACATTACGCTTGTATTCGGTGAGCTTTATCCGAAACGCATTGCGCTACAAAAATCAGAGGCGATTGCTCGTTTTTCGGTTGGCCCGATTCGCGTTGTTGGAATGTTACTTCGCCCATTCGTAAAATTGTTGTCACTTTCGACAAATGCGCTTGTGAAATTAACGCGGATGACGGATGCAACAGAAGATGACCGCATGACGCGAGAAGAGATGCAAATGTTGATGGAATCGAGTTCAAAAGATGGCATTATTGAGGAAGAAGAACTTAGCATGTTGCGCGGTGTATTTGAACTTGATAATAAATATGCGCGTGAAGCGATGGTGCCACGAACGGATGCCTTTATGATTGATGTGGATTTTGCACCAGAAAAAATTTGTGATTTATTGCTGGAAGAAAACTATTCGCGAATTCCGGTCTACATGGGAGATCAGGATTCTGTCTATGGTATTTTGCATTTAAAAGACTATTTTGTAGAAGCACGAAAAGTTGGTTTTGATCATGTAGACATTAAAAAACTGGTGAAAGAGGCTTATTTTGCTCAAGAAACAATGTTTATTGATGATTTGCTGAAAAACATGCAGCGCACACGTAATCAGATGGCGATTTTAATGGACGAGTACGGCGGTGTTGCGGGAATCATTACTATTGAAGATTTATTAGAAGAAATTGTCGGCGATATCGATGATGAATATGATGACTTAACAAATGAATTTGTGAAAATAAATGACCATACTTACGAGGTTGACGGAATGCTTGCACTGGACGACTTTAATCGCATGTTTCACGTGGAACTTCCCGCTCGGGGTGTGGATACAATTGCTGGCTTTGTCTTGACGCTACTAGGCAGTATCCCAAATGACGGGGAAAAAGCAGTGGCAGACTACGAACAATTTACGTTCACAGCACTTGAAGTAAAAGATGCGCGTCTTGTCTCACTGCGAGTGGAAATTAATCCATTGCAGCAGCAGGAGGAAGCGGCGGACACAATTTGACGGCTTACTAAGTTTGCCGGAAGCAGGGCAATTTGTCCTGCTTTTTGTATAGGGGGAGAAAAAAATGCCAAACATTAAGGAAATCGCGAAACAAGCGGGTGTTTCAGTGACGACAGTATCGCGTGTTTTAAACAATCATCCGTATGTGGCGAGCGAAAAGCGCGCGCGCGTAGAAGAAGTGATGCGCGAGCTTGACTACATACCAAACCGGAGTGCGACAAACTTGGCGCTTGGCAAAACGAACACAATTGGTGTGATTTTACCCTATAACGATCACCCGTGGTTCGATAAGGTTGTAAACGGCGTACTGGACGCGGCTTTCCGGAAGAAGTACTCGGTGACGCTATTTCCAACGGGCTACGATGCAAAAACAGAAGAAAAATATTTGATGATGCTAAAAACGAAACAAGTGGACGGGCTCATCATCGCTTCGCGCGCGAATACGTTAGCGCTAATTCGGCAGTATGCGGAGTACGGCCCCATCGTCGTAAGCGAGGAAACGGACATTCCCGAACTTTCGTGCGCCTATATCGACCGCGCCAAAGCGTACCAAGAAGGCTTTCTTTTTTTGAAGGAAAAAGGATATCGTGACGTCTGTTTCACGAATGGACGGGCTAGAAGCATTAGCCCAAGTACGCGCCACAAAATGAGTGCCTTTGAAAAAGTGTATCAAAAAAATGCGGCAGACTATGCCTTGAATGATTGCTACACAGTTGAAGACGGCATAGCGGCTGCCCGATATTTTTTTGAAGAAAGCGGCATGAAACCAGATGCAATTTATTCAAACGGCGATGAAGTCGCAGCGGGCATCATGGTCTATGCGCGCGAAAAGGGGCTTCGTGTACCAGAAGACTTGGCGATTTTAGGGCAAGAAAATTTGCCGATTGGATTCGTGCTTGAACTTACAACGCTCGACCACAATCTGAAAAAATTAGGCGAAATGGCTTTTTCAATATTTTATTCAAAAGAAGTAAGAAAAGAGCGAATTGAGCATGCGCTAATCGTTCGAAAATCAGTCTGAAAAATTTTAATTGAAAACGCTTGACATGAAACCCGTTTCATCATGTACAACTTAGGTAGAGACTTTGAAGGGGGCGAAAATAATGATTGTGTCAGGTGTTTGCAAAGTTTACTCAGAAATTGGTATGGAATATCAGTACGGGGAATTTTATGTGGAACGTGATTATTTGGTGTTTGAGCGAAATTACAGTTATGGTTTGGGAAAACGCCACACGTATCCGCTCGCAAGTTTGCGTAATATTGCGCTTGTTCCAGAAAAAGGCGGACAATATTTAACTTTTTCTTGTGAAAATACCCGGTTTGAAATTGCGGATAGTACAAATGAATTGAAACCTTTTGCCGATGAACTTCGCGCTGAAAGATACGGTATGCCAGAACCGAATCGGTTAAAGCGCAGTAAATATACCCCGCATCATCATTATGTTTTTGCAAAATAAAGGAGGAATAAAGATGTATAAAGCGATTATTTTTGATGTTGATGGAACAATTTTAGATACAGAAAAAGCGGTTTTACATTCTCTTCAATCTGTTTTGCAAGAAGAAGGACTCACGTATACGCAAGACGAACTGCGTTTTGTTTTAGGGATAACCGGCAAGAAAGCGCTTGCCCAATTGGATATTTTAGACGAAGAAGAAATTTTTGAGAAATGGGTGGAACGCGAAGCATCGCTCATTCATGAGGTGGAAATTTTTGAAGGCATTAAAGAGGCGCTTGAAGCGATTCCGCAGAGCGGTGTTGTCACTTCGAAAAATGCAGTAGAAATGGAGAAGGGCTTTTACCCGTTCGGCATTGACCACCACTTCGATGCGATTGTTTGCGCGAGTGATACGACGGAACACAAACCTCACCCCGCTCCTTTGCTGAAAAATATTGAAATGCTAGCTTTAAAACCTTCCGACGTCATTTACATTGGCGACTCCGCGTATGACATGGCCTGTGCGCACGCTGCCGGTGCTCATTTCGGCCTCGCACTTTGGGGAGCCAAATCAAAAGACGGATTTGAGAAGGCGGAATTTATTTTTGAAACGCCGGAAGAGATTTTGGCGCATATATAGACATTGAAAAGGTGGCTCGAATTCTCGAGCCACCTTTTTTAAAATTGTAATTCTTCTTCTTGAAGGCGTTTTAGGCGTAGTGATAATAGAATGAAGCGTTTCTTGTTTCCGTCGTCGAGAGCAAGATCAATTTCGGTTTGAATTCTTGCTATCCGTTGTTTTTGACCGAGCATTGTCATGTAGCACTCAATAAACGTATTCATTAATGCCCGTTCCTTGGCTAACTCCTCGTATTGCTTGGATAGAGAACTCGAAAAAGGTTGCAGTGCCATGACAATCACTCCTTTAATGAATATTTAGAAAATTTATACTTTCTTATACCACCATTTTTTTTTTGATAAAACGTGAGCAAACAAAAAAGTCAGCAAATTGTACTGACTTTCTCATAAAATGACACTTTGGTTGCGCCCAGCGTTTTTTGCCTGATAAAGTGCGCGATCTGCGAGGTGCTGAATTTCAGGAAATTCACGTGAATCGCAAGCTGTCGCTACACCAATTGAAATGGTGATGGAAATTTTTTGTGTGGTGTCAATCGGGATGGCAGAGTTTTGAATGGCGATGCGAATTTTTTCGGCGAGGTCATAGGCGGCCTTTTCATCAAAATTAATCGCCAAGATGCAAAATTCTTCTCCGCCCAAACGAAAGGCGTTCCCTTTTTCCAAACAGTGCTCTTGAATGATTGAAGCGCATGATTGAAGCACTTTATCACCTGCGAGATGCCCATAACTGTCGTTTACAGATTTAAAAAAATCGATATCGAGCATTAAAGCGCTTAATTTGTTTACTGTGGTATCTTCCATGAGTAGCTGAATTCGCTGGTCAAATGCGCGTCGGTTCGCAAGATTTGTGAGGGCGTCTGTGAAAGCACGCTCGGTTTCAACAATATACAAATGCCGCGTCCGTCGCATATCAAAAAGCACGGCATAAAGAATAAGTAATGCAAGGCCGTTGAAAACCGTCCAAGTAGTGATTAAAATAAGCGTTTTAAGCTGAAAACCATAAAAAAAGCTGCTGTTGATAATATATACGATGACACTGATGATGAATAATTCAACGATGAGCTGACTTTCATGAATTTTACTTTTGCGGAATTTTATCCATATTGAAATGAGTAGGGCGAGCAAAAGAATGAAGAATAAAGCTTGTATGGCGATTCCAGATATTCCAAAAAGAAAGCGCGTTAGCCCGATGAGAAGTGCGGAGAAGACTGTGAAAATGGGCGAAGCCGAAATGGCGATTAAAATGATGGATACGTAGCGTAAATCAATTTTCACACCGTCAGGCAGCTCAAATGCGAAATACATAAGTAAAAAGTTACTGATTAAAATAAGCAAAAAAATTACAGCTTTCCGCCACATGAGAAGTTGAGGATTAATTTGATAAGGTATTATTTTAAAAATAAAGTAAGTACCTGCAGAAGCGATAAAAATATTTGCTCCAAAATCCATTAGCAAATTCATTTTTTATTCCTCTTTCACGTTAGTACTATCATTATAATGGATACAAGTAGAAATTGCACATGAATGGGCACGTTTTATGTAACCAATATGATTGACAACTTGATGATTGAAGATATACTTAAATAAAGGAGGGGCTAGCGTGGAAGGATATGTGGTTGATGTTGTTCAAGATGCGAATAAATTTAGAGTGATTCATAAATATTCATGTGAGAATATACCAGCAAGGGAGAATCGGCTTATTTTAGGAAAGTTTGAAACGCCACAAGATGCACTCAAATCTGCGTATACAAATTATAGTCAATTTTCTTTGAAGTTTCGTTTGTGCCCCTTATGTACAGCAACAGAAGGAGCGAAACAAGAATGACGATTCAGAAGTATTTTTCATGGAATTGGAGCAATGCGGTTTTAACATTCATTAGTGCAATTCCAGTTTTTTTAATTGCGACTCTCGTGGATATGTCAATCGGCATGGGTATGCTCATTGGGCTCATTCCAGCGGCTATTACGAAGATTGCGCCAACTAGGCGTGGGCGAGTTTCGATTTTGATAATGGGCGCAGTCATTGCGTTATCAGTTCTCATTGGCGCGCTTTTAAAATCATATTTTGGCATTGTAGGTGCGACCGTTTCAATGGGCGCATTTGCGTATTTGTCTGCGATGTTTGCGGCATCTAAAAAAGGCGTACCGGCGTTTATGTTCTTTATTACACCTGTAATTGGAATTGGTTTAAGTATTACGGATTTTCAAGCGGGGGTGTCAATTGGGCTAAGCATGGTTCTTGGTTCGACTGTAGCCTGCATGATTTCGTTATTTTTTAAAGAAACAAAAGGGGTTAAAAAAGCACCTGCTGTCAATCCAAATAAAGTGATTTTCAAGCAATATGCGCCGTATTTTACAACAGCGATTATGCTGGCAACGGTTATTGGCTTTTATTTGGATCATACGGGGTGGATTGTGGGCTCTGTAGGGTTAGTCATGCGCCCAGTGCGTGAAATGCAAGAGATGCGTTCGGTTTTCCGGATTGTTTCGGTTGTGACGGGAATTGTTTTAATTTACATAGTGATGCTTTCGAACGCGGGGAATATTATTATTGCTGGTGCGGCTGCGATGATGCTTGTTTTAGCAAGCGGGACACATGAAAGTAAAGCGTACATTATGCCACTTTTCATGACGTACATTGTATTTTCATTTATGATGGTCATCAATAATGAAATGAATGCGACACATTGGTGGCTACTCGCTGAACGAATTTTGTGGGTTTCGGCAGGGGTCGTTATTGCTTACGTGTTTGGCCTGTTAATTCCAAAGTTAGTGAACAAGAAAAAAGCTGTAGAGTGAAAGCGCAAATGAAACGCGTCACATGTAACTGAAAAACTGCAAGACTTTTCATAAGTCTTGCAGTTTTTTTATACCCAACGATCAAATGTATACGGGATAACAATCGGGATGTCTTGAAGTGTATGAATCACCCACTGTTTTTTTCTAATCGAGATAATGTTTTGTTTTTGCAGTGTTTTTATAATGTTGGATGTGTGAGATAGTGAAACAGAAGCGAGCTCACCTAGTTTCTCATAGGTTACAAAACTCGGCAAGTCTATAGAACCGTCCGCATTACGAATGCCAAATTTGTTTGCTAGAAAATGCAAAATATAATAAATGCGTTCCTCAGACGGAAAACTATCCATAATGAGTTGAATCATGGAGTTACGCGAAAGTTTAATATGATAGTTTAAAAGAACAAAGTTACGAGGGTCTTCTGTTAAAAGAACATCGTTTAAGTAGTCCAAATCAATTTCCCAAAGAATGCAGTCAGTTAAGGCGGAAATTTCCGCAAGTTCATCAGATAAATCATTTTGTGCTATTAGGAAAGGGAATTCTCCACGCTTAGAAATAAGAATAAAGACGGGACGCTTACCGTTTAGATTGGAAAGCTTTGTATACCCTTCTTGAATAAAATAGACTTTATTTTTTTTAAAACTCACTTCAATAGAGAGCCCGGTCTTTAGTGCAATTTGGTGACATTTATGATTAAATTGCGGGTTGCTCTTCAATATTTTCATCACATAATCAAAATTTGTAAAATCATCTAAAAAGCTTTTTGAGTACATAAAATCCTCTCCCCCTCACTTTAATACCTACCCAAATCTGCTTACATTAATCGCACAAATAATAAAAAACCTCTTTCTTTTTATGAAAAAGTAGGTTTGTTTTGACTTTCGTTCGTTTTGAAAATGTCACAAATCTTTCAGGAATGTTGATATGAAGCAATTTATACGCCATTTAAACAAGGAAAACAGAAATTAAGGACAGTTCCTTTATGAAATCATAAAATCGTGAATTATGAACAAATTTTTGAGGCGTTAAAATAAGGATATTCATTAAACGGAAAAGTTCAAAGCGAATGAAAATGATTTCAAATGGGAAGGTGCTTCATGATGGAAGACTTAATAGAACTTTATTCAAAAAAAGTAGTTGAGGAACGCTTCAATGAAAAAGAACTATTGAAATTATTAGAAAATCAATTTGCGATTTACGGAGAAAATATAAAGATTAGAAATGGGCGTAAAATTGTTTTAAAAGAACGCGAAGAATACGTCTACTACATTGTACACGGGGCGGCTTCAGTAAGCAAAGATGATACAATTTATTGTTTTCAAGGCAAAGACCGTTTTTTAGGTTTAGAAAGTATGTTTTTTGATAGCCATATGGATTTAGATTTTCATGCAGTGGGAAACACCGAGTTAATCAAATTTAAGAAAAAACAAGTTATTGATGCCTTGATGAATACACAAGAAGGTTGGATTTTCGGCTATCAAATTGCCCATCGTTTTAACGAAGTTATTATAAACCACTGCATTTTCTATAAATTAAAAGCTAGATCGCGTAGCAAAAAATTTTTATTAGAACTTGCTGATGAACTTCACGAGGAAAATGATACGAAAGATTTTCTACCAAAACAATTAAATTATAAAATGCTATCCGAGTATTTAGGTATCAGCTACGTAACCATACGCAAATTGTTTAGCGAGTTACGCAAAGAAGGATTTATAGGTAGATGTCAAGAAAGTCAACGGTTCTACATTAACGCAGAAGCATAAAAAACGAGGTGGGAAAACATTTTCCCACCTCGTTTTTTATTGAAGGTCCATAAAGCTGCTTTTTGGGTGTATAAATGCCGGAAAATTTCACAAAGTAGTCACAACTCACCTCCTGTTTGAATGGTATACTAGAACGACAGGTCAAACATCAGGAGGAACAAACATGCGGGAAATTAAATCCAACGAAGCCGTGTTCAGCGAGCACGTGGGAGAGATGGGTAAAATGAAAGAC
>NZ_FYBO01000020.1:0-5469 GCF_900186135.1 Listeria sp. ILCC792 | reverse complement strand
CGCTTGGGATACGTATTGAAAACATCTTGTTCAACAGCTTTGACATCAGCTAGAATATCGACAACAGAACGAGGGGTATTTAAATTCAATGAGCTAGATGTTTCGTCCTTGTTTTGTTTATTGGCTTTTTCTTTGGCTTCAATATCAGAAACATTAATCGCTTTAAATTTATATTTTTCTTTCATGTAATTTTCATATATGTAAGTTGTTGTGTCGACAACTTCAACCCCATTTTTACCATCAAGAGGTGCATCAATTTTTAGTTTTTTATTGTTATTTATATAACCTTTAATATGAATAACTCCAGTAGGGTTTGTGTAAACATTAGTCAGAGTTATAGTGTTGATATTGTTGTAATTATAGCTTAAATATTTTTCAATCCTTGGTTTTTGTTCCTGCATTAATTCTTTTTCTTGATGTTTCATGTAGAAGTACCCCCCCAAAATGACAAGTAGTATAATTAACAGTATACTTAAGATGATTTTTAGTTTCTTTTTTCTTTTCATGTAGTCAACTCCCATTTTATATAAGTCTAGACTTATACACATAAATATAACATAAGAGGTGATGAAATTGGCAAAAATTACAGATGAGCAGTACTTTAATTTAGCTGATAGAGTTTACAATAATGATGTTTTAGAAAGCAAAAAGCCTATTGGTTTAAAAGACGGTTCACAATGGCGTGTTATTAGTTATGTAGATAAAAAAGGAAGTGGCTTACAAGCCATTGCGGTAGTTCCGGCAAAAGATTATCAAAAAGGGAAAACGGATTATGACAATGTGGTATTTGTTTCGCGGGGGTCAGAACCAAATAAAAGCCAATTTGTGAAAGATTGGGTGAATACAGATTTCTTGAAATTAGGAATGGGATTCAAGCCAGCTACTGATGCAAAAGCGAAGATGTATCAAGGCGAAAACTTAAAAAAAATATCGGATCTAAGCAGTAAAACACCGATTCCTGGCATGAAATTATTTCAATTGCCGTCTTGGTATGTCAATACCGATAATCAGTTTTCGGAATACCATTTATTTGTGAATCAAACCATTCAAAAATTTAATATTCGAGACTATAGTTTTACAGGTCATAGTTTAGGTGGGGCATTGGCGCAGTATATGGGGGTAAAAACTAAAAAGAAAGCGGTGACCTATGCAGCAGCCAACCCGTACCGACTCCTTTCTAAAGCTGAACAAGCTGAGGTAAATCAGGGTGATTTTAACGGGTTGATTATCGATTATCGCCATCGCTTAGACCCTGTTGGGAAGATTGTTCCAAATGGCGAGACTATTGGGCAACAATTTATTATGGATACGAACCCGAATGCTAAGCTGGGGACATTTGTTTTCATGGGACATATGCGAGGGACGTTTTCTGATATGTTTCATACGAATGGCACAGCCAAACTTAAAATAGAGCCTAATGCGGTGATTCAACAAGCGAATCGCATTGATAATGTAGTGGCGGTGATGCGGAAAGTCCAACAGCGGATGGAAGATTTAGAAGAAGTCGCGCGTCAGGAATCCCGTCAACTCCGGCAACGTTTAGAAGAGGACACGATAGAAGGTGCCCGGTTTAGTGAATTGACGTCTTGGGACGTGGATAATGCCTTGACGGAAGAAAGTGTTCATTATCGAAATGGTGTCTATGAATTTCATGATGCAGATAAGTTTGAGGAATTTTATGCCAGCAACGAAAAAAATATAAAAAAATTATTAGCGTTTCAACATGAATTAATTCAAGCAGCAAAAACAATGCGGGAAAAAGATAATACGCTAGGAAGTTGGATAGCAGCGAACATGACTTAGAGGAGTGAAGAACCGATGTATGGAGATATGTATCAACGAGAACGTGCCCGAGCATTGGGTGATGTATCAGGAGAATACACATATCAAGCCAAGGTATTAAAAGAACGATTGAAAAGTAAAGACATCACGGCACAAGAAAGAACACAACTGATACAAGCCGAACGAGAATTAATTCGACAAGCGCAAAAAATAGCGCTACAACGGGCGACCCATCAAGGTGTGGTTAGGATATACGATAAATTTGAGGAGGAGCTTCCCCCCCTACATAGGCAATTCGAAGAAATTCCTGAAACGTTACAAGAGTTACAAGTGAACTTACAAGATGCGTTTGATTCAGTGACAGGAAAGGCGATTCAAAACTGGCTCCAAGAGACCCGAACCGTGGCGATTCGAAAGAGTAAAGAAGAATTGTATGAGGCGCATTAAGGGGTAGAAACGGATTAAACAGGAAGAGTCAACGGTAAATGTCTGACTGAACGAAGAGAAGGAATTTAAGGAGTTGACTCAAGCGTCTGATTTACACCCTAATGCTTGCAAATGGTTGAAACAACCGTTTGCCTGCCACCCGGCGAGGGAGGTTTTAAAAAAGGTTTTGGGTTAACGCTTGCAAAAGCATGAATTTAGAGATATTCTAAAAACAACTTCATAACGGACGCGAAAAAAGCCTATGAGTTAGCGCTCACAGACTTTTTATACCAAGTAAGAAAGTTCGCCCTTTCTTACGAGGCTTCGCCTATTAAGTTACTTTGTTTTTAAAAACGTAAGTATATCGGCAATACCCGATACGCTTATCTTATAAACAAAGGCTTAATAAGTCAATCGGAAAGTAAACGGATTGATAGTGAAAACCTTGTAAGAATGGACGAAAAGCCTTACAAGCGAGCTATTGAGACGTTTACTTTTTTTGTTGTGTCAGCTAAAAAATAGTAAAAAAGTCGAGTGTAAGGAATGGGTGTTCGGCGAAGACGGACTGACGGGGAGCGCCCAAAGCGCTCCAACGGCAGTGACGGCGGGACGGCGGAGCCGAGAAAGGAGGAGCGTGAGCGACGAGTTTCTTATTGACTTGATTTTAGTTAAACTTTACGAGAAAAATAAAAGAATCGCAGAGCAGTGCGGTGTGAGGAGGGTAAGACGATGGCAGTTTCTAAAGTGGACGCTTTTATTAATAATCATGACTATGTCCGAGTGACAGACATGGGGCATATTGTCGAAATTCAGTATATGGAACATTGGAATCGTACTTGCCCGATTCTGAAATTAAACCGTTCTGAATATCTCGTGAAGAGTACGGGGGAAATTGGAGAATTTAAAAAATCGGAAACACGAAAAGACAACATGAATTCCTTGCGACAATCGTTTAAGCGCTTGTCTTACTTGATTAATGCGAATTTTAATGGGGCTGGTAATGAACTTTGGATTACGATGACGTATCGAGAGAATATGACGGATAGAGTGCAGGCTCGCAAGGACTTTGATAAATTTTTAAAACGATTTAAATATTATTGTCGAAAAAAATGGGGGAAAACTCGCGGTCATTTAGAATATGTGAAGGCTACAGAGCCACAGGAACGTGGGGCATGGCATTTTCATATGTTAGTGAAATTCCCGTTGATGAAAAAAGTCTATATTGATAATGACACCTATGCGAAAATTTGGAAGCATGGCATCACGAAAGTGAAACGTCCAGATAAAACGGATAACATGGGGGCATACTTTACAAGCTATTTAACGAACGTAGCGGTCGATTGTGACGAAGAAGGGTATTTATATACCGAAGAAGATGAAAAACGCGTAGACGAGCTTCTGGGGGCTCCTGGAGCGTCTCCAGTTTTAACTGATACTCGAGACCAGTCGAAAAAAGTCGTAAAAGGTGGACGACTACATATGTACGAAACTGGCATGCAGTTACATAACCATTCACGTGGAATTAAAATGCCGAATCGAAAGGATATGAAGTTGAAGAAGGCACAGAAATGTTATGGGTTTAAGCCTGAAAATTTAACGCTTCGCAAGTCCTTGAAAATTGAAGATGTGGAAAATGATTTTGAGAACATCTTGATTATTGAACAGTATAATTCAGAGGTTTGGAATACAGATTCATTTTTGGCGAAACGTCAAATTTGGTATCAACGTTTATTGAAAGCTGAAGCGGACGAAGAAGACGACTGGATAGAGTTGTGCCGAAATGAATTAGCTAAAATTGAACAGAAATACGAGCGAATAAAAGCCTATGAAGAGCATGCCCACGCTGAAAAAAAGGGTATGGCTTAAGGTGTCTTTGATGCGATCAAAAATGTAGGGTTTTATGTGGTTTTTATTTATTTTTAGAGCACGAACACCTAGAAGGTGTATAAGTGCGCCCTTTGTTTTTTTGGAAGCTTCGCAGAACTCATTTTTTACGTAGTAAAGTATAATGAGCTACACTTTACTTGGAAGTCTGCCGATTTCGAATAGAGAATGAGAAGAAAGAACAGACGATTTTCACCAGTCAAAAAAGAAAACCTTTTTTGAGGGTAAAACCGTAAGTATTTCCATTTCTTTAATTGATTGAAGAGTGTTGAGAGCTTTTGTCTTGCAAAGAGTTTACGTGTTTATAAATGGCTTTTTAATGGTCAGGTACTAAGCTAAGGAAAAGCCATCTAATTGCCTATTATTGGCAGTAAAAAAGCATCTAAATAGACACTGTTATTTTTAATATAAAGTTGAGAAGTATTGAAATGAAAACCCATGTATGAAAATGGGAGAAAGTAGGTTAATCGTGGTAAATAAAACGATTAAAGAGCTTGCAGAAGAATTTGGAGTTACAAAACAAACTATACAATATCATTTGAGGTCTTTGTCGACAAAAGAAACGACAAAAAACGACAAAGGGTATATACTTATTAAGCCTGACGGGCAGAGAGTCTTAAAAGAAAAAATACAAATGAAAGGCAACAAAAAAGTCGGTAAAAAAACCGACAAAGAAACGATTTCTCTGTCGGTTTTAGAATTACTTGAGAACCAACTAAATGAAGCTAATTCTCAATTAAAAGAGAAAGATAAGCAATTAGAAACGATGCAAAAATTACTTGACCAACAACAACAACTTTTATTAAAAGAACAACAAAAAAATCAATTATTT
Organism: Listeria sp. ILCC792; assembly: GCF_900186135.1. NCBI lineage: Bacteria > Bacillati > Bacillota > Bacilli > Caryophanales > Listeriaceae > Listeria > Listeria sp. ILCC792. Next base: position 545 of record NZ_FYBO01000020.1, on the reverse strand, counting down.
TTGGAAGAAGCAAAGATGGAATCAGAGAATGAAAATAAGAGCTTTTTTAAACGTCTATTTCATAAATAAATACAGCAAAAGTAAAATTTAAAAAACTATTTTACTTTTGCTGTATTTAAGGTTATTGGAGATAAACTGTATAGTTATTGAATTGTTTGTTTACTTTTTTTGTATTTATATCTAATTATGGCTGTAAATCCTAAATAAACAATAATTCCTGTCATATAATATGTAATTCCACCATTCCAGTTTATGAGTATAAATAATAGTAAGAGTATACTCGAAATGATTCGCATGTTATTATAAACATTTTTTTTCAATTTATCTCACCTTCTTACTTTAATGGCGTATTTTAGTGATGCGGGTTCCAGATTTAAGGAACTATCTAACAGGAGACAGCTCCTTTTTAAGTTATGTGCGCTTGGGATACGTATTGAAAACATCTTGTTCAACAGCTTTGACATCAGCTAGAATATCGACAACAGAACGAGGGGTATTTAAATTCAATGAGCTAGATGTTTCGTCCTTGTTTTGTTTATTGGCTT
>NZ_FYBO01000019.1:0-8489 GCF_900186135.1 Listeria sp. ILCC792 | reverse complement strand
GATCGTGACGGGCTTGTTCGGGCCAGTTGTACTCTAAAAAGGTACTCGGATTGGTTTGTTCCCACCGATCAATAGCTTCTAAACGAAAAAGGATTCGTTCCCGATAAGAATCATCTTGCATGATGGGTGTAAAGGGCGTAGTCGCCCACTCTTTTGTCTGTGAATCAGGCTGCAGGGGCTGTTCTTCCCATTGGCACATCTCTGTAATATACAGGCGCTGATTTAAGGAGAGTGCTTGCCCGTGTTCCGCCGCATCACGGAGGGGATCATTGGGTTGAAAGACTTGCCGAACTGCGATTTTTACACGGTCTAATTGTTTCCCTAGGAAAATCCCGATTTTCTGGCTCACTTCGCGTCCTAATTCGGGTAGGAATCGGGTCACCACTTGTTTCCAGGTTTCTGCAATTTTCCGCCACTTGGTGGCTTCTTTTTCCGTTTTATGTAGCTGCGCCTGCAGGTGTTGATTGATTTGTTCTTTTTGAGCTAAACGGGTTTCGAAATGTTGCATCTTTTGGGCTTGTTGTTGCTGTTTTTGTTCTAAGACTTGAATGTGCTGTGCTTGTTGTTCAATCTGAATGGCTTGTGCTTGATAGCCTTCTACCAAATCTTTGATTTCGTCAAACGTGGTCGCGTTCAAAATTTTTCGTCCCGTAGGGACTTCTTCCCATTTCCCCAAAAAACCAGGTTGTTTTTGGTTGACATGTTCATCGACAGCCGAGCGTATGAATTTGGTTGGATCCAGTTGTTTACTTTTAGCTAAGAGCTCGGCGTGTTTGTGCTCCAGGCGTTCCAATTCGCGTTGTTTGGCCTGTAGTTTAAACTCTGCGACACTTAAATGTTCGCGTTTCGAATTCTCTTCTCCACGCTGAATATCAAACCCTTCGATTTGTAAAACGCTAGCCAGCTGTCCCTGAATCTCACGTAAGGCATTTCGAGAAAACAACGTTTTCGCACTTAAACGGCCATCTTCGGTCATGGGGACGATGCCAATGTGCATATGCGGGGTGGTTTCGTCTAAATGGACATGCGCATACGCAATATTTTGCGGACCATATCGGTCCGCAAAATATTGCGTGGCCACTTCGAAATAGCGCTTGGTTTCAGAAGGGGATAGCTCCTCAAAAAAAGCCGTATCACTGGAAATAATCCACGTATGGACTAAAACGGCATCCTTACGGATGGCCCGTTGAGACGTGCGTTGAGATGTAATAATGTCCTGGACATGTTTATGAAAAGAAATCGACTGATCGCCATGAATTAAATCATAATTCAAATGGCTTTTGGTGGTATCAATATCTGGGTTGGTATGATGTTTGGTTTCACGTTGCACATGATGTTGTAAACCACTTAAATTGCCAGCTTTCATTTTCTCGCCATGGGCGACTAAATACGACATGTCTATCACTCCTACGAAACTTTTTCTCTCCCAATCGTTTAACAGCTTGGCAAGGTGGTATCAAGTTGTCAAGCTGGCAAAATGATGGCACCCCAAAACCTAGTGAACGCAAGGGATTATATGAAAAAGGTTCAAAAAATCACCTAAATGCGCCTAATCGGAAGACTTCCAAGTAAAGTGTAGCACATTATACTTTACTACGTAAAGAATGTGCTCTACGAGGTCTCCTTGCTCATGCAAGGGTTTGCTGTAGCAAACCAAAAAGACCAAAAATTGAAACCAGCGGTTTCTTTTTTCAGTCTCTATTTTTCAATATGTTTTAATATGGTTGACTTTTCTATGTAGAATTGGCTTTGTCTTTTGAAATTTTTGATTCAAACGGTGTACTGTACAATAGTTAAAGGTGACAATTAACTGAAGTTTAGTTATATTTCGATAGGCAGCATAGCGGTTTAATTCGTTGAGTAATCGTTTCATCATCGTATCTAAATCGTGAATATCAAAAATAAATACCATCGTGGAAATCAGGGTTAAATCACAATATATCCATACTTCTTTTTGGCTAGTATTTGCCAAACTTTATAAATAGTTGGAATTTGGATCTAACTTTTAGAAAGACTTCGAATTTATTTCTTGGAACCACTAAACAATCGATTAAAAAAACCATTTTTTTCTGCATCTACTGTTTGTTTAGCTTCTTCTAAAAATAATTGATTCTTTTTTTGTTCTGCCTGCATAAGTTGTTGTTGCTGATCTAGTAATTTTTGCAAGTTATCTATTTGCTTGTCCTTAGTGGTTGCCTGCTGGAATAATTGTTTGTCTTTTATTAGTAATTGTTTTTCTAAGCTTTCGATATGTTTTTTTAGATGGGTAATTTCCATAGGTATTTCCCTATCTTTTTTCTGGTTTTTGTTACCTAGAAAATCCTCGATGATTATTGATAAACCTTGTTTTTTTATGTAGGTAATACCTTGTTTTTTATATAATAACTCCCTAGGTAATTTTTTAATCCTGTATTTTACTTTGTCTTTGGAAACGCCTAATTCTTGGGCGAGCTCAAGAATTGTTTTATCTGTCATATCTATGTTCCTTTCATTTAGGATTCAAGTCGAAGACTGAGCTGTTCAATTAACATATCTTTATTCTGAGGTGAAAGAGAGCTTTTACGAATATCTTTTATTTTTTCGTTCAGTTCAGTACGTGGAGCTCGTTTATTAAAATCATTTGCATTTTTAGACTCAGCTTTGAATGTGAATTTATATCCTATAACTGGTTTACCACGCCCCGTACCATATTTTTTAGTTATTTGTAATCCCTTGAATATGGGAGCAAGTTCAATTTTTATTGGATTTAAAACGTTTTGTGTAAGTTTTCCTTTGTTACGATCATAACTTGCAGGAATGTCTAATAACTCAAAAAGTTCATTTTTTGAAAAATAGGCTACTCCTTTTGTTCTGTATTGTTTTAAAAGGCGAAACATTGTCTTAGCATAGCTACTTTGAAGGTCATTGAATTGCTTCAAAGAATAGCGAACCCACTCTTCTAAATCATTTAAAAGATAAATAGCATTTGGGTGTACAGATATTTCTACATATGGATTTTCAGTATTTCCTTTGATTTTAAAATCTGTAAACATTACAAATCTTTTACTATCCAATCCATCAGAACTTCTTGTCCCAAATCGCAAATCCAGTAGCTTATCATAAGTAGTTTCTAAATCAGTAACAAATCTTCTGTTTGCAGTTGGTTTATAATCACTAAGTTCTTTTAGCTGTTTAAATTCAAAATGAACAGTCGTTTCTCCTTTGTCACGCATACGAGAAATAATTGAGAAAAATAAATTCATTTCTACAGGAGTGAATTTACGCAGCGGAATAGTATTTAGTTCAGTATGGTATTTTACAAGTTCATTTTTAGCCAAATTATCACCTCTTAAGTTAATATAGCATAATTTAAGATTTTATCAATACTTATCGATTGACAAACAGTATTGATAAACAGACAAAACAGTATTGATAAACAGACAAAACAGTATTGATAAACAGACAAAACAGTATTGATAAACAGACAAAACAGTATTGATAAACAGACAAAACAGTATTGATAAACTTCTGAAAGCATTGACGTTAAACATTTTACAGCTCCCGTTAAGAGGTTTAAAAAGAAGTTTAAAAAGAAATTCAAAAAAAGGAACAAAACCAAAAGGAGTGAGCCAAAAAACGGCTCACATTTAAAAAAACATTCTCCGTTTCACTCCGCCTCGCAGTTGCTCGTTGACAAAAACCATCTGTAAAGGCAGGTAAGACTAGTTGACATATATATTATCGGAACCATTATTCTTGTTTATATGTTCCAAATAAAGAGTCAAGACGACTTCGTCGGTCAGGGCAAGCCCTAACAACCCCTTTAAAAGGTCAGGAGAGCTCGTTGACGGGATTTTTACCCAATCAAGTGTTTTTCTTCATAAAAAACAAAAAAACTCCCAAAACGCACCGTGTGCGCTCTGAGAGAAATCAGTAAGCCGATAAGCGTTCGTTAAAAGAAATGAACTTGGCAACTTTTTATAATTTCTTCGTAGTCGTCTTGCAAATCGCGATAGATTTTAAGCCGTGTGTTTGCTAATTCCTGTGAAGCAATACTTCCAGCATGACTCTCGAAAGACTTGGATAATTGTGCTTGAATATCGCTAGCTCGATGGTCTAAATCCTCAAAACGATGTTGTTTATTTTGGAGTGAACGTTTGGCATCTTCAACGTAATCTTGAGTGTCATGAGCTAACTCTCGACTTAACTGTCCGAGTTGCAACTGCCGTTCTACCCCCTTTTTCATGTCATTTAGAGAATCTAGAACATCTTCTTTTCCTTCGTCTATCGCTTTAGCAATTTTATGATTAATGTGAGCTAATTCACTTCCCCAATCCATACTTATTTGGCTCCTTTCAATTTCTTAACTACAGTACCAGCCAGGGTTCCACCTATACCAGCTAATTTATCTCCCCTGGAAAGAGAAATACCTACGCCAGATGCATAGCCAGCAAGACCGGTAATGGTATTTGAGCCATTTGTTGTTTGGATCATTTCTTGAAGGTTCGTTCCTAAAATTTGAGCTAGTTTATGATCATTTTTTTCAATAGAGTTGGCTGCGTCTACAACACGTATTCCAAGCTTTTTCCAAGCAAATTGTTCTTGGGTTAAATGGCTAATTTGGTTACATAATAGCTCATCATCATAAAAACGATAAGCCCCATCTACTCGCTTGTAGGCAAATTGACTAAACTGATCATGAATATCTTGTTCAGAAAGACGATTCAAATCCCCACCTTCGGTACGTGCGACATATTTACGATAAAGAGCTTTGAATAGTTCACCTTGTTCTTGTCTAAAATCTTCCAGGTCTTGAATCATGTTGTCTATGTATTCCGTTCCAACTTGTTGAATGGTCTGTCCAAGTTTACGAATGTCAGCTGGTTTATAGAGTAATTGAGCAGAACCATCGGTTCCAAAACACCCTTCAAAAGTAGGCGTCATATGTCCGCCGATGGCAAAGGCATCTAGTGTACTTTTTTGACCAGTATTTCGCTCCATAAAATATTGAGGATAGAAAGATAAGGCATTGGGAGGTAACATACCTACGATATCATCGGAATGACGATAGTCTTTGATTAAATTCCAATACTTTCCTTCCTTGGCTTTTGCCTGTTCTTCAGGTGTTAATTTATTATAAGCGCGTGCTGCCGCAAATGTAACGGCATTTTTAGTATGTTTAACAGCCTCATATTGGGCAAGTGCTCCTCCTAAGCTATGTCCAGTAAAACTATAATCATCGACTTGATAGTCTTTTAAAAATTGATTGACAAAGCTCTCATAGCTTTTAAATTGGTCATCTACTTTATTATTTATTAATTTGGCATTTTGTTTCCAATCCGCAAGTTCTTCAGATCCACGAGAAACAAAAACAACTTTGCTAAAGTGATTACTTTTACCAGCTTTATATGCTTGATATTCTTTTGTTGGAACAACCGCTACCGCTTGTAATCCGTTACTAGAATTAATGGATTTTATAGTTGTCCAGGTTCCATCTTTTATCTTAATTGTTTTTCCAACTTTCAATTTTGAATCACTATAAACCCATTGAGATAACTTGAAGTTACCTTCATCTGTCATTCTCATTACCTACTCATCTCCTGAAATATGTTATTATTTCTTTATAAGTATATTACATCAATACATGTTTGGTTTACAATAAAAATTAGAAAAATATGCAAGCATACATGCACAACGGGAGGAGCAGAGTGAAAAGTGAAAAAGGTAAGGATAATAGGTATTGCACTTGCAATCATATTAGGTTTGTTTTGTATTAGTATTCCAATTATTACAGGGGGTTATTTATTTATGAATACTCATGAAGAAAAGAAAGAGAGCGGACTTACTGAGAGTGAAAAAAAACTGATGGAAGAACAAAAAGAAGACATCACATTATATCTAAAATATAATTATAAAGACATCACATCAGTTACATTAACTAGTGTAAAAAGCACACCACTTGGACCAACAATACAGGGATATGTAAATAATAATAAAAATATAGCTTTCACAGCTTTAAGTTCAAATAATGGTTTTGAAAGTGGACTTGAAGTATCAGATGAACTACTAAAATTATCTAAATTTGATAAAGATAAATCTGTGTCTGAAATCAAAAAAGAAAAACAAGAAACGTCTATGAATACAGCTGAAAATCCTAAACGGTCATTAGAAGACATTATGGCTGAATTACGCGAACAGGAAGCGCACCTATTCAAACGGAATCGTATTTAACTATTGTTTGAATTTATCTAATGATATAATGTGGTATGAATAATAAGTAAAGGAGTGTTTAGCATGGGAAAACCATTAACACAAACACTTGAGTTAAAGCCGTTTACAAAATGGACAGGCGGGAAGCGTCAATTGCTACCCCAGCTATTAGAGTATGTACCAAAAGAATTTGAAACCTATTATGAGCCTTTTGTAGGTGGAGGCGCTTTGTTATTTGAAATGCAACCTCAAAAAGCAGTGATCAATGATTATAACCAAGCATTAATCGAAACGTATGAGGTTATTCGAGATGATGTAGAGAAATTAATAACTTTATTGAAACAACATCAGAAACAGAATTGTAGTGAATATTACTACCATATCAGATCTTTTGATAGAGATGGACGGATACATGATACAAATAAAACATGGAGAGCTGCTCGAATACTTTATATGCTTCGAGTTAATTTTAATGGGTTGTATCGAGTAAACTCGAATAACCAATTTAATACTCCGTATGGCCGTTATAAAAATCCAAAAATTGTAGATGAAGAGAATCTAAGGAATGTTAGTATGTATTTAAAACATGATAATGTAAAAATCATGAATGGAGATTTTCAGGATTCTTTAAGGAACGTAAAAGAAGGGGACTTTATTTATTTAGACCCTCCTTATGTACCGTTAAGTGAAACAGCTAACTTTACTTCGTATACAGCTTCCGGCTTCAATTTATCTTCACAAGAAAGACTTAGAGATGTATTTAAAGAATTAGATCGAAGAGGGGCATTTGTTATGCTGTCCAACTCAAATTCAAGTATTGTTCATGATTTGTATAAGGAGTATTCGCATACTATAAAAAAAGTACAAGCAACCAGAATGATTAATTCTAAAGCTACTGAACGAGGAAAAATAGAAGAAGTCCTGATTACTAATTATTAAAGAGAGGCTAGACAATGAAATATAATGTTTTTAAATACTTAAATATGTCCCCACAAGAAAAAGTAGATTTTTTTCTAGAGACACGTTCGTCTATTAGCCATGTAGCATCTTATTGGATTAATTTTGATAACGTGCAAAAAAACATTCAATTGTATGACGAACCAGATTTATATACACTAGATTACTTAATCGGTAAAAATGAAGAAGAAATCAAACAATTTTTTCGTACAAGACCACACTTACTTCTTATGGTACCGAAATTGTTAGGCATTCGAGATGATAAGTTAGAAAAGCAAAAAACTTTTTTAAAGGTTCAGGAGATAGACGGAGAAATATTTTTAAATTTCAAAGAGATTGATTTAGAAAATTTAGAGAAATATATTGAATTCCTTTACGATAGTGGATTGTTCTGGGTTTTTAAAAAAGGAGTTCGAAAATCTATCCATGATTATGCTGTAGGTCTAGAAGCTGGCATGGATTCTAATGGACGGAAGAATCGAAGTGGAAAAGCTGGAGAAGCTTTTTTAGAAGAAGTGTTAGAAAATATCGCAAAGGAAAGGAATTGGCTGTATTATGGGCAGACAACTGGAGATGATGCTAGAAAACTTTATGGTGTTGATTTAGGCGAAGAATTCCAAAATAGGAAGTTCGATGGTTCTTTATATAATTCTGAAAGATCTAAACTTTATTTATTTGAAGTGAATAATTTTAATTCAACTGGTTCTAAAATGAAAGCATCAGCAACTGAGTTTAAAGATTTACATAGTAGATTCAGTAGAACTAATCATGAATTCATTTATATCACGGACGGCCGTGGTTGGGACAGTGATAAGTCGCATCTGAAAGAAGCGATGGAGTACATTGGGAAGGTATTTAACTACAATATGGTGAAATCGGGTTATCTAGATACTTACTTAAATTAGCTAGTTAACATAATGTCAATTAACGGAAGCACTAGGCGCCCCTAGCGATACGGGCGTCTTTTTTGTGAATATCAATTGGTCTAGGTCGAACGAACAACCCAAATGGCTAGACAAAGCCATTTGGGTTGTTCGGAAGTTTGTGAAATCATAACCCTAAAGGGGCATTCAATACCCTCACCGCGTGAAGTCGCGTCCGTAATCTTGTATACGCGCTTTGTGTGCGTTTCTTTCATGCCTTTGTATATGAATGGCCACTTCTTGTTGTAAATAGCGAGCTTGCTCTTCTGGAGGCTTATCCAGGTAATCGTTGAGATCGTGACGGGCTTGTTCGGGCCAGTTGTACTCTAAAAAGGTACTCGGATTGGTTTGTTCCCACCGATCAATAGCTTCTAAACGAAAAAGGATTCGTTCCCGATAAGAATCATCTTGCATGATGGG
>NZ_FYBO01000021.1:0-3168 GCF_900186135.1 Listeria sp. ILCC792 | reverse complement strand
TGTTCTTTGAAAACTAGATAAGAAAAGTTAGTAAAGTTATCACAAGTGGAAACACTTGTATAAAAGTAACCGAGAATCAACTGAAAGTGTATCTTTCAAATGAACCGACGTTTATCATCGCTGGTAAACGCGATTCAGATTAACCGGACTTCGAAGAAGTCTATGAGGTTAAGTTAGGAAGGGCGCACGGTGGATGCCTTGGCACTAGGAGCCGAAGAAGGACGGGACTAACACCGATATGCTTTGGGGAGCTGTACGTAAGCGTTGATCCAGAGATTTCCGAATGGGGGAACCCACTATCTTTAGTCGGATAGTATCCTTATGTGAATACATAGCATAAGGAAGGCAGACCCAGGGAACTGAAACATCTAAGTACCTGGAGGAAGAGAAAGAAAAATCGATTTCCTGAGTAGCGGCGAGCGAAACGGAAAGAGCCCAAACCAAGAAGCTTGCTTCTTGGGGTTGTAGGACACTCTATACGGAGTTACAAAGGAAGGCTATAAATGAAGCGGTCTGGAAAGGCCCGCCAGAGACGGTAAAAGCCCGGTAGTTGAAATAGGCTTCTCTCCAGAGTGGATCCTGAGTACGGCGGAACACGTGAAATTCCGTCGGAATCCGGGAGGACCATCTCCCAAGGCTAAATACTCCCTAGTGACCGATAGTGAACCAGTACCGTGAGGGAAAGGTGAAAAGCACCCCGGGAGGGGAGTGAAAGAGTACCTGAAACCGTGTGCCTACAAGTAGTTAGAGCCCGTTAATGGGTGATAGCGTGCCTTTTGTAGAATGAACCGGCGAGTTACGATTTGTTGCAAGGTTAAGCGGAAAAAGCGGAGCCGTAGCGAAAGCGAGTCTGAATAGGGCGCATGAGTAACAGGTCGTAGACCCGAAACCAGGTGATCTACCCATGTCCAGGATGAAGGTAAGGTAATACTTACTGGAGGTCCGAACCCACGCACGTTGAAAAGTGCGGGGATGAGGTGTGGGTAGCGGAGAAATTCCAATCGAACTTGGAGATAGCTGGTTCTCTCCGAAATAGCTTTAGGGCTAGCCTCGAGGTAAAGAGTCATGGAGGTAGAGCACTGTTTGGACTAGGGGCCCCTCTCGGGTTACCGAATTCAGATAAACTCCGAATGCCATGTACTTATACTCGGGAGTCAGACTGCGAGTGATAAGATCCGTAGTCGAAAGGGAAACAGCCCAGACCACCAGTTAAGGTCCCCAAATATACGTTAAGTGGAAAAGGATGTGGGGTTGCTTAGACAACCAGGAGGTTGGCTTAGAAGCAGCCATCCTTGAAAGAGTGCGTAATAGCTCACTGGTCGAGTGACCCCGCGCCGAAAATGTACCGGGGCTAAACGTATTACCGAAACTGTGGATGAACCACTAAGTGGTTCGTGGTAGGAGAGCGTTCTAAGGGCGTTGAAGTCAGACCGGAAGGACTGGTGGAGCGCTTAGAAGTGAGAATGCCGGTATGAGTAGCGAAAGAAGGGTGAGAATCCCTTCCACCGAATATCTAAGGTTTCCTGAGGAAGGCTCGTCCGCTCAGGGTTAGTCGGGACCTAAGCTGAGGCCGATAGGCGTAGGCGATGGACAACAGGTTGATATTCCTGTACCAGTGTCAATTGTTTGACCAATGGGGTGACGCAGAAGGATAGGGAATCGCACGAATGGAAATGTGCGTCCAAGCAGTGAGTGTGAGAAGTAGGCAAATCCGCTTCTTGCGAAGCATGAGCTGTGATGGGGAAGGAAATAAAGTACGGAAGTTCCTGATTTCACGCTGCCAAGAAAAGCCTCTAGGAAGAGAGATACTGCCCGTACCGCAAACCGACACAGGTAGATGAGGAGAGAATCCTAAGGTGAGCGAGAGAACTCTCGTTAAGGAACTCGGCAAAATGACCCCGTAACTTCGGGAGAAGGGGTGCTCTATTAGGGTGAAAGCCCGAGAGAGCCGCAGTGAATAGGCCCAGGCGACTGTTTAGCAAAAACACAGGTCTCTGCAAAACCGTAAGGTGACGTATAGGGGCTGACGCCTGCCCGGTGCTGGAAGGTTAAGAGGATGGGTTAGCTTCTTGCGAAGCTCAGAATTGAAGCCCCAGTAAACGGCGGCCGTAACTATAACGGTCCTAAGGTAGCGAAATTCCTTGTCGGGTAAGTTCCGACCCGCACGAAAGGCGCAACGATCTGGGCACTGTCTCAACGAGAGACTCGGTGAAATTATAGTACCTGTGAAGATGCAGGTTACCCGCGACAGGACGGAAAGACCCCGTGGAGCTTTACTGCAACCTGATATGGAATGTTTGTACCGCTTGTACAGGATAGGTAGGAGCCGAAGAATCGCGTGCGCCAGCATGCGAGGAGGCGCTGGTGGGATACTACCCCCGCTGTATGACCATTCTAACCCGCCACGCTTAGCGCGTGGGGAGACAGTGTCAGGTGGGCAGTTTGACTGGGGCGGTCGCCTCCTAAAGAGTAACGGAGGCGCCCAAAGGTTCCCTCAGAATGGATGGAAATCATTCGCAGAGTGTAAAGGCACAAGGGAGCTTGACTGCGAGACTGACAAGTCGAGCAGGGACGAAAGTCGGGCTTAGTGATCCGGTGGTTCCGCATGGAAGGGCCATCGCTCAACGGATAAAAGCTACCCCGGGGATAACAGGCTTATCTCCCCCAAGAGTCCACATCGACGGGGAGGTTTGGCACCTCGATGTCGGCTCGTCGCATCCTGGGGCTGTAGTCGGTCCCAAGGGTTGGGCTGTTCGCCCATTAAAGCGGCACGCGAGCTGGGTTCAGAACGTCGTGAGACAGTTCGGTCCCTATCCGTCGCGGGCGCAGGAAATTTGAGAGGAGCTGTCCTTAGTACGAGAGGACCGGGATGGACGCACCGCTGGTGTACCAGTTGTTCCGCCAGGAGCATCGCTGGGTAGCTATGTGCGGCAGGGATAAACGCTGAAAGCATCTAAGCGTGAAGCCCCCCTCAAGATGAGATTTCCCATTTCTTCGGAAAGTAAGATCCCTGAAAGATGATCAGGTAGATAGGTTTGGAGTGGAAGTATGGCGACATATGGAGCGGACAAATACTAATCGATCGAGGACTTAACCTTTTAATCTGGTTTTCGTTACTTTGTAACTCAACACTTTTCTTCTCTAGTTTTGAGAGAACAACGTTCTTTC